>NZ_NOIW01000158.1:0-9078 GCF_002708645.1 Sphingobium sp. IP1 | reverse complement strand
CGATCCGGCGAAGGCCAGCACTATCGCATCGCCGGAATGAACCTGCTCGCCGCCATCATCATATTCTGGAACACCATGAAGCTCGGCGAGGTCGTCAATACCCGGGCCGCCAGCGGTACCCATATCGAGCCTGATCTACTCGCCCACGTCTCGCCGTTGGGATGGGAACACATCAATCTAACCGGGGAATATCGCTGGCCCAAATCCTTAGCGTAGGATTCCGCCCCCTCCCGCAAACGCCCCCTATAGCGAGACGCTGGCGGGCATGGTGCAGAAGATCGACGCCAC
The DNA here is from genome assembly GCF_002708645.1 of Sphingobium sp. IP1. NCBI lineage: Bacteria > Pseudomonadati > Pseudomonadota > Alphaproteobacteria > Sphingomonadales > Sphingobiaceae > Sphingobium > Sphingobium sp. IP1. The sequence continues at coordinate 8,790 of NZ_NOIW01000158.1, read as the reverse complement.
CTTGCAGCGCGCCGACGCGCTGGTGACGGCAGCCAGGGACGGAGCAACGCCGCGTCACGTTGTTGACCGGATCGTAGCGGCAGGCGGTGACGCCCGCGCCGAGGACCGGCGGACGATCGCGACCGCAGCCGCAGAGCTGAAGGATGCAACTCGGGCGCTTCAGGGCGTCACCGCATCGGCGCGGCGGGGCTACGAGCAGAACCGCTGGTTGATGTGGACGGCGATCGGCGGAGTGGTGCTCGGCATGGTGCTTTGGGCGGCGTTCGCCGGCGTCGTCGCGCGTGCCGTGCCGGCGAGCTGGCAATGGCCGGAAAAGATGGCGGCGCGAGCGCTCGACCTGTCAATGTGGGAAGGCGGGCAGCGGATGATGCAGGCCGCCTCGCCCACCGCGTTCCGCGCGATCATAGCGGCCGACAGGATGGTGTTGGCCAATCGCGAAACGATCGAAGGGTGCAGCAAGGCCGCAGCCCGAACGCGCGAGACGGTGCGATGCACAATCAAAGTTGGTGCTAGCCTTGAGGAGCAGCAGGATAGCGACCGCTAGTTCCTATTCACTGCAACTCGATTTTGGCATGATTGCTGGCTCACTTTTTACTGATTTGCCCTGCTGGTTGCGCGAGCCGGCGCGCCAAGCTGCGACTATCAAATAGATACCTGCGGCAATCATCGGCACGGTGAGCCACTGACCCATATGAAGCCCTGTTCTGGCTGTGAAGCCGACAAGCTGGGCATCCGGCTCCCGGAAGAATTCGACAATGAAGCGAGCGAGCCCATAGCCAAGAAGGAACACGCCGACGAGCATGCCAGGGCGACGTCGGGCGTTGGTAAACCAGAAAAGGCACGCGAGCACGGCAAACAAGACCAGTCCTTCCAGCCCGGCTTCGTAGAGCTGGCTCGGGTGACGCGCGAGGCCATCGCGACTTCCGGGGAACACAATCGCCCAAGGCACATCGGTGGGCTTTCCCCAAAGCTCACCATTCACGAAATTAGCGAGGCGGCCGAAGAACAGGCCGATCGGCACGGTGCAGGCGACATAATCATGGACCCGCAGCCATTCGAGGCCGTGTCGTCGCGCGAACAGGATCAGCGCGAGCGAGACGCCAGCTGCACCCCCGTGGAACGACATGCCGCCGTCCCACAGCTTGAGGATTTGCAGGGGGTCGAAGATCATCTCAGGACCGTAAAAGATCACATAGCCGAGACGGCCACCGAGGATAACGCCCAACGTCGCGTAGAACACGAGATCGTCGGCTTGTGCGCGGTTCATCGGGGCCGCTGGTTGGGCCAGCAGCCGCAGCAGATACCACCACCCGGCAATGATGCCGGCGATATAGGCCAGCGAGTACCAGCGGATGTCGAGCGGGCCTATGGAGATGGCTATCGGGCTCAATCCGAGGCTGGCGAATGCGATATGGCTATCCAAGGATTGTATCCTGCCTGCGAGAAGCGGCGCTCGAGCGCGCCATGGGTTATTCCGGTGCGATTGAAGCGCCGGCATCCTTGAGCGCCGCAAACCCGCCGGGGACGTGGGCGACATTCTCCACGCCCATCTCCTTGAGTGATTTTGCGGCCAGCGCCGAGCGGGCGCCGGACCCACAATAGAGCACCAACCGCGATCCACTGGCGAGTTTGGCATTGTGGGTGGGGCTTTCAGGATCGACCTGGAATTCCAGAAGGCCACGCGGGACATGCACCGCACCAGCCACCAGCCCCGATTTTGCGACTTCCCCTGGCTCGCGGATGTCAACGAACTGGACCTTGGGATTGCCGACAAGTTTGGCTGCATCGTCAGGCGCGATAGTTTCGACAATCGCATTCGCTTCGGAAACCAGTTGTTTCGAGGTGCGTGTTGGCATCGACTTTCTCCTGTAAATGAACCTGTATCGGATGGCTCAGCCCTGCTCGGACTTGCCGCCTATCTGGCGCAGCATTTCCGGCAAATCTGTCGGGCAATCACCGCAAAGCTTGTTTGCCGGAACGGCAACGTCGATCTTCTTTGGGTAGGGAAGATCGAGAGCGGCCATGATCGCGACGAATTCCTGAACGGTCTTGCCCGCAAGGCGCGGGTTCCGTTCACGCTCCTGCGCCACTGTCGTGATGTGGCGATGATTGTAGTCGTGAGCCGGGTAGATCAGACCATCGCCCGGCAGCGTGAAAATCTTCTGCGTGACGGAGTGATAAAGGGTGGCGGCGTCACCGTTTTGGAAGTCGGTGCGGCCACAGCCGTCGATTAGCAGGGCGTCGCCGGTGAAGGCGCGAAGACCATCGGGCTGCTCAACCAGGTAGGTATGGTGGGCGTCGGTGTGCCCCGGCGTAAACAGCGGCTGAAGCTTGAGCGCGCCGACAGTCAAAGGCTGGTCCTCGGCGACCCCCACGTCAGCACAGGGAAGGCCGTCCATGGCGGGGTACGCGATCTTGGAGCCGGTAAGGCTGCGCAGATAGCAGGCCGATGTGACGTGGTCCGCATGCACATGCGTCTCCAACGTATAAGCCAGTTCGAGATCCAGTTCCTGAAGCGCGGCAAGGTCGCGTTCGATCGTTTCGAGGACAGGATCGATCAGGACGGCTTTGCGCGTCTCCGGGCAACCGAGGAGGTAGGTGTAGGTCGAGGACTCCGGCTCGAACAACTGACGAAAGATCATGATCGGTCTCCAATGGTGTCTAGCCGCCGATCCCGCCCAGGCTGCGGAACAGCATGTAGGCGGCCACGGCCAGCAGGACGAAAGCGAAGATGCGGGTGAGCAAGCCCTTATGATCGGCGAGCCGGATGGCGGTTTGCATGCCGGCGACGCCGCCAGCGACCCCGCCAGCGATGAAGAAGCCGGCCACGCGCCAATCCACGAGTCCTGACAGGGCATAGTTGAGGGCTGTCGCCGATCCGAACGTTCCCACCGAAAACAGCGACGATCCGACCGCGTTGAGGATGGGCATGCCGCTGCCGAGCATGATGCCGGGCACAATCAGGAAGCCGCCGCCGATGCCGAAGAACCCTGACAGGAGGCCGGCGAGAAGGCCGATCGCCACGAGCCGCACAGCGATGGGGCGCGTGATCCGCACGCCCGGGTCGCCGCCGCCGGATTTGCCGCGCAGCATGGAAACCCCCACCACGATCATCACGCCTGCGAACAGCACCAGGAGATGCTGACCCGCCACCATCTTGCCCAGGGTGGAGCCGATCAGGGCGCCTATGACGCCCGATGCCCCGAAGACGAGGGCGCAGGGCCACTTCACGGTTCCGGCCCGGGCGTGCTGGATCAGGTTGGCGAAGGCATTGGCGGCCACCGCCAGCGCGCTCGTGCCGATCGCGACGTGCGGGTCCTTCATGCCCACGACATACAGCAGCAACGGCAGGGCAAGGATCGAGCCGCCGCCGCCGATCACCCCGAGGGTAAAGCCGACGACGACACCGGATATGAGCGTGAGGATGTCGACCGGCGTCATGGGTTTGCCCCGGGCCTGGCTGCGCGATAACGTTCCTGAAGGGCGAAGACGCCCATGCCCGCCAGCATCGCCACGACGAACACCAGCGCCGCCGGCGCTCCGAGGCTCAGGGCGACCAGGGCCGGACCAGGGCAGTAGCCGACGAGGCCCCATCCGACGCCGAACAAAGCCGCGCCCGAGAGAAGCTTCTTGTCCAGGGACCGGGACGATGGCCCATTGAACGCCGGTGCGAAAAGCGGAGCATCGCGCCTTCGGCCGAGTGCAAATCCCAACGCTGAAACCATGACGGCCGAGGCCAGCACCAAGGCAAGGCTCGGGTCCCACGACGGCGCGGCGACATCAAGAAACGCCAGAACCTTGCTGGGGGCTATCATGGCGGAGACGATCAGGCCGAAGCCGAAAATGAGCCCCGAGGCGAGCGCGATGAGCAGCTTCCTCATTGCTCAGAGTCCGATGACGTGTCGGGCGACGTACACAGTCGCGGCCGCTGTGATGAGGAAGACGCCTGTCGCGGCGAGCGAGCGGGGCGAGAGCCTCGCTATTCCGCAGACGCCATGCCCGCTGGTGCAACCACTCCCGAGCCGAGTCCCAAATCCCACCAGAAGGCCGGCTGCGATCACGACGGCGACTGGGGCCGGCGACGTGAGGTCCGGTAGCAGGCCGCCCGCCGCCCGGTAGAGCAAGGGCGCGGCGAGCAGGCCGACCAGGAATGTTGCGCGCCAGGCCATCTCGCCGCGGACAGGCGCAAGCACCCCGCCGACGATGCCGCTGATTCCAGCGATGCGCCCATTGGCGATCCACAGGAAGGAAGCCGAGAGGCCGATTAGCGCGCCGCCCACGATGGCCGAGAATGGGGTGAAACCCTCCATCGTCAGGATTCTCTGCTCTCAGCTTCGTCACCGGCGCAAAAGAGTGCGTAGAGTTCCGTCAGGATCGGCAGCACGCGCTCGGACGTGATGCGGTAGAATATCGTCGTTTTCTCCCGCCGTGTTCCGACCAGGCCTTCGTCGCGCAGCGTGGCCAGATGGCGGGACAAATTCGACTGTGTCAGTCCGAGGCGTTCGCCCAGATCGGTTACCGACAACTCCCCGCCGAGCAGGCTGCACAGGATCATCAGACGGTGCCGGCTCGCAAGCGAACGGAGGAACGCTTCCGCTTCGCCGGCCTTTTCCTCCAGAAGCTCCGGAGACATTTTAACGAGGGAAGGTGGCACAGTTGCTCCAAACATCTTATATGTAGCATATATGATGGAGTGGTGTTCGATCAAGCGCCAGCTAGGAGGTTCCCCCCGTGAGCTACTATTTCGCCAAGCCATCGAGGCTCCTTCGAAGCGCCGGAGTGCGAGGTAACCCCATGCTGATCGACCAGGCTGTCCGTATCGCTTCCGAGCTGCGCTGCACGCTGGGACAGATTTAGATGCTCGATCGACGTTCGCTGTTGGCTGGCGGAGCGGCATTGTTCGCAACCACCGCTTGCTCGCGCTCCACGCCGGGCCTCGGCGGGGGAGGTGCAAACCCGCTTCCGATGCCGCCGCTGTTGGACGCACGGCCTGGCCGCTCATTCGCGCTACGGGTCCAGTCCGGAACGACTTCATTTTATCCAGGCCGGCCGAGTGACACGCTCGGGTATAATGGCAGCTATCTCGGACCGACGATCAGGGTGCGCCGTGGCGACGACGTGGCGGCTGTCGTGACCAACGGGCTCAACGCGGACACGACTGTGCATTGGCACGGGCTTCTGATCCCCGGAGAGCTGGATGGCGGCCCCCATCAGATCATCGCGCCGGGCGCGACCTGGCGGCCCACGCTCCCGATCCGGCAGCCCGCAGCGACCCTCCTTTATCACTCACACGTCCATGGGTTGACGGCCGAGCAAGTCTATTCGGGCCTGGCTGGGGCGTTGCTGGTAACCGACGACGAAGAGCAGGGCCTGGGGCTCCCGTCAGAATATGGCGTGGACGATCTGCCCCTGCTCATCCAGGATCGCCAGTTCGAAAATGGTCGCCTTGTCATGCCAGGCGGCATGATGGTCGCCATGCAGGGCCGGCGCGGCGACACGATCCTTGTGAACGGCGCGGTGAATCCGCTGGCGGCGGTGCCAAATCGGTTGGTTCGCCTGCGGCTCGTCAACGCATCGAACGCGCGGATTTATGAGCTGTCGTTTTCCGATCGGCGGAGCTTTCACTGGATCGGAACCGAAGGGGGGCTGCTCGAACACGCAGTGGCATTGGAAGCCATAACCTTGGCGCCGGGCCAACGTGCCGAGCTTCTCGTGGACTTCACGGACGGTAGGTCCGCCTCGCTGGTGACGGCGGCTGATACCAACAGCTCGATGATGGGCGGCATGGGTATGATGGGGCGTGGCGCCCGAAGGACCGATGCCGCGGCACCAGCGACCGTGCTGCGGTTTGAACCACGGCCGTTGGGACAGGCTCGTGCCAGCGGCGTCGTGCCGACCCTTCTGGCATCACGAACTGGGCCCGACGCCAGCAAGGCGGTGCGCCGTCGCCGTCTGAGCCTCAACATGGGCATGGGCGGCATGATGGGCTCAGGAAGCGGCGGTGGCGGCCTTACGATCAATGGCAAGCCATTCGACATGAATCGCATCGATGAGACGGTGAAGCTAGGCTCCACCGAAATATGGGAGGTGTCTGGCGAAATGATGCGCCACCCGATCCATATTCACGGCGTCCACTTTGATGTTCTCACCCGCGGTGGCGGGCAGCCCGATGTTCTCGACCAGGGGCCGCGCGACACGGTCCTCGTCAAGGAACCGGTGGAGCTTCTCATCCGATTTGATCAGCCGGCCAAGAGCGCTCCCTTCATGTATCACTGCCATATCCTTGAACATGAGGATAATGGAATGATGGGCCAGTTCAGTGTTGCGTAGGCGTAGGCTCCCACTTCTGGAGAGTTTATGCAGCGCCTACCGTCCAACAGGAGAGCAAGGTTGCCAAAAAGAGCTTTCGCCACATTTCTGCTCGCGGCAACGATGCTGACCGGCGGCACCTCGCTAGCTGCACAGGATAATCTGGTTTATCCCGTAATACCGGGATTTGGCGGGATCGTGGCCGTGCCCAGTGCTGCCGAGCGGCCCGATCCCAAGCTTCGCTACCGCGTCTTGTTCAATGTCACCAAGGCCGCAAGCTCTCCCGACAAAGTGAATCCCAGCCTTGAGAAGGTCGCGCGCTTCGTGAACCTGCTAGGCGCGGACAAGGTCCATCCGGCTGGTGACATCGCCGTCATCATTCATGGTCCCGCGACCCCGCTCGTCCTGCAGAACGCGCCATATGCGGCGCGTATGAAGGTAGCGGCCAACCCGAACGCTGCGCTGATTGCCGCTCTCCAGAAAGCCGGTGTTTCAATCCGCGTTTGCAGTCAGGCCATGGTCGGAAATGAGATCATGCCGAACCAAGTGGCTTCGGGCGTTGAGATCGATGATTCGGCGCTTACAACCTTGGCGAATCTACAAATCCGGGGTTACGCGCTCATCCCGGATTGAAAGGTGCGATACCCCCTCACCCGCAGTAGCCCGCCACGGTCCCGTTCGCCTTCGCCTCCTGAATCGGAGGGCATGGGACATCGCCGAACGAGCAGAACACGCAGCAGTCGCCGGCCAGGGGCCGCAGCACCGCCGCGCAATGTCGGCAATCATAGAAGAACTGGCAGGCGTTGGTGGGCATCGTCTCGGTCGCGACACCGCCGCACTCGGGACAGGTCAGCGTGGAGGTGAGCTGCATCAGGAAAGCGCCTTTATAAGCGGCGCTTCAATGCGATCCCATATCAGCGCGGTCAGCGTCAGGGTCGTGCCGATCGTGAGCATGATCGGAGTTGCGCGGGACGGTAGGGTCACGGTGCAGGACCGATCCGCAGCGCAGGTCCTCCGACGCCGCACATACGCCCACCACCCGGCAGCCAGGCCGACGAGGGAAAGCGCCGTCAGGGCCCAGCGCAGAGGCATCAGCGCGGCGAAGGTGCTCGACAGGCCCGCCCCCACGCCCAGCGCCGCCAGCGCGAGCGGCAAGACGCAGCAGGATGCGGCGGCTAGGACCGCGCCGAAGCTCGCCAGCGCACCCAGGGCGGATAGCCCCGCGTCGGCGCGGCGTGGCGATGCGGAAGCGGCCAGGGTTTCGTGCGGCAAAATCCTTTTATTCATCAGTCGTCTCCGGCGGAATAACCCCCTAATGCCTCCTGTAGCGGCTACAGGAGCAAGCGAATTATGAGGGATGAGAAAGGCCTAGCTATCGGCGAGTTGTCGCGCCGAACCGGCGTGAACATCGAGACGATCCGCTATTTCGAGCGCGTCGGCATTGTGGCGACCCCACCCCGCACGAGCGGGGGCCGGCGAGTATATGGGGCCGGCCACGTCCGCGTCCTTGGATTCATCCGTGGCGCGCGTGAACTCGGCTTCACCCCGGCCGAGGTGCGCGCGATCCTGTCACTTGGCGGTCCGCGCAGGCGTCGTGCAGTGAGGTCCGCGAGATCGCGGCCCACCACCTGGAGCGGGTTCGCGCGAAAATGGCAGACCTAGCGCAACTCGAAAGCCTGCTTGCCACGACGATCGACCGTTGCGAGGGCGACGGGGCGGCGAGTTGTGCCGTGATCGAATTGCTTGACCAATATACAACCACTTAGGTGTCAAAACCGGTCGGGGCTGTTGAAAAAAGGCCGGGTGATCCGATCGCGTTCCTAACGGGTTCCCTGCTTCGACACATCGGGAGCAGCGGCCATGATGGGTGAGCAACAGCGAGGCGGCAAGGGCGCAAGCTGGCGGGCGCTGGGAGCGATGATCCCCGCCGATCATATCCTGCACAGGATAGACGGGCTGATCGACCTGGGTGAACTGCGCGATGCGCTCGCGCCGCACTACAGTTGCCGTGGGCGTCCCTCGATCCCGCCTGAATTGCTGGTCCGCATGGCGCTGATCGATCGCCTCTATGGCATCACGTCGGAGCGCCGTCTGTGTGAGGAAGTCCGCTTCAACCTCGCCTATCGCTGGTTCTGCCGATTGCCGCTCAACGCGCCGGTGCCGCACCACTCGACGTTTAGCAAGAACCGGCATGGCCGCTTCCGCGATGCTAGCATCTTCCGCATCCTGTTCGAGCAGACGGTGCGGCGCTGCGCCGATGCGGGGCTGATCGCCCACAAGGATGCCGCAATCGATGCATCGTTCGTCGCGGCCGATGCAAGCTGGCAGCGCAAGATGCGGGACGCCGACATGGCCGCGCCCCGGCTTCCCCGCCCGGTTTGTGAATGGCTGGCGGATCAGGCCAATGCTCCACCGCAGGAACATGGCGTACCGCGTGGCAAACCGGCCGAGGTGTCACGCACCGATCCGGCGTCGGCGTGG
>NZ_NOIW01000157.1:0-9205 GCF_002708645.1 Sphingobium sp. IP1 | reverse complement strand
CCCCCCGAATCAAGGCCGGTTTGAACAGGGGCTCATCATCTCGCGGCGCTTCCGTTCGATCGGCGCTGTTGTGTAGATAGTCCTGCAACCGTATTGCTGCCAATACGGCCCTGGCAACAGGCTCTATTACAGTCCAGCGATGTTCAGCGCCGTCGACGTTTTTGCGGGTTTTGAAGATTCTTCCGACGAGTTCGTAGCCCTTAACCTTCCCATGTTCGTCTCGCACGAGTCTTAGGCAACCACGCTTGAGCGCGGCCGCTTCCTCGCCTCGCATTCCGGATAATAGGCCGATTACGAGATAGCACGCGGCCATCGCCGGTATGAAGGTATAACGACTGCTGAAGCTAGGAAGATGCGACCGCCACGCAGTGTTTGTTCCTGGCATGTTGGCCCAAACACTGCTTGCGCCTGGGCGCTCGGTTCCGAGTTGCGAGATTGCCTTCTCGAGCATAGCCGAGCGTGCTTTCAGCACTTCCACGCCGAGACCGCTGGCCTTGCAGATTTCTGGCCACGCGGGTCGACCATCTTGGGTCGCCGGTACTCCAGAGCCTGATGCTTCAAGTGCATCCAAATAAGCGCGCAAGCGCTGGTCACTTAGTTTCGGTGACACTCTTTGCCGACGCGCGGCGATGTTGACGCCAGCTATTCGATGTCGGGCGATGAGATCGTCGATCCCATGATCGACGTAGAACATGGCCCACCGCAACGCCGGCGCGCTAATGGCTTCCGGTATTCGCGGTGTGACATTTTCTCGGCCACCCCGGTATCCCGCGATCCGAGTCGCTGAACGGTTACCCCAAGGAGCTATCCCGATCCCCCGGAACGACAGGTAGGGCGTATAGAGCGCAAGTCGCCGTACGCAGAGGATCTTGTAGACAAGAGTTGCCGGTGCGAGGTGCCGCTTCGCGGACAGCCAGTGATCCAGCCAAGGCTGATCGATCTCGTGTAGTTGAAATCCGGCTTCCCGCACTTCTTGCAAAAAATACCGGATGATATTGCCGACCTGCATCAGCGAACCAGGTTTCAGGACGCCGAGGCGGCCGCGCACCTTGTCTCGGGAGTCGTAGTTCAAAGACAGGAACAGATATTCTCGTACGAGTTCCCGCTCATCAGCATCGGCGATCCGACCGAAGCAGATACAGGCTTCATGGGCCTTTTTCGGCCGCGCGATGGCACATTCGAGCAGCCACTTATCGTCCCCGACCAGAGAGATATTCTGCTGCTCACGGCCACTCACGACCATGTGGGGCGGAATCACCAATGCCGAACGGTCAATCCGCCAAGATGCTTCGGCACGTTCCAGAACCGGACGCATGCTCAGCCCCGCTGAAGATGTGGCGGCAGAGCTGGCGCCACAGCGGTATTTCCCACTGTGGACCGAGCCTGTTCGATATCGCCAGCGTCGAACACGGGGAGTATCTGTACCATAATTCGATCATGGTCGGCGCTGTAGCGCTCGTGCCACTCCGCTTCCGTCATGACGGCGCGCCGATCAGCTAGCCATGTCAGATAGGTCAGCAACGCTGGCAGCTTCCGTGCGGTGAACACAGCATTCGGGCAATGGAGGCAGCCAGTGAACGCGGTGGCGCAGGAGCCGTCGTCATTCCGCCCAAGTGGGCTCGACCAGAATCCGGAACACATGCCGAGGAACGTATCGGCATTGCCTGAGATCAACGACGCGACAGCGCCTGCGTCGAGCTTTTGGTTTCCGATCGAGAGGCCGGCTACGAGCGCGCTGGTTTCCTCCTTCGGTGGCAGGACCAACGGTATCATCGCCATGTCGAACAATTGACCTTCGGCGACCTCTACCGAGCGCGCATGCTCTTCTCGAAGCCCGTCCACCGCGGCATAATGCCGAGCGGCAACTGGCTTCGAGTGATCGCTCGCGAAGCGGCGAAGGTGGCCTGCGTGGCGCACGTAATTGTCCCGCTTCACCGTTTTTCTTAGCTGGGCGGGAACGATCTTGGTTATCGGCTTACCCGCTTCATCGACGAGGCCGAGGCTTCTGATAGCGGCGTAGAAGTTATGGGTAGAAAGGCTGAACCGCCGCCAGCTCGGCAGTCCGGCTGCAACGAAGCCGACCCACAGGTAATCCGCATTCGGGTCGCCTCGATCGGCCATTCGCTCGGCGGCGGGCCGGGATAGTTCAAGGGCAAGGCGAACGAGTCCGCCTGGCGTATTGATGCCACCGTCACGCACGCGTTCGCGCTTGATCTTGGCGCGCAGACCGCCTCGCCCCTTCGTGTATTCAATGGAGACATATCCTCTCGCGGGGTTCTTCAGGCAGTCGCGCCGCAGGGTCCGCAGGCATTCTATCGGCATTTCGACCCGGAGCGCGATGGCGATGATGAAGCAGATCGCATCAGGCAGTGTGAGAACGAGAAGATCGCTGGCGGCGGCGATGGCAACCTTGCGATATTTGAACATGTCGAACTCGCTTCGAGCGGCACGCGTGCCGTCGGCGACTTTCAGGAACACATTCTCAAAGCGGCTCCTCTCCAGCTTGTTTCGCAAAGCTTCGATCTGCTCGCGTCCCGCCACGATCCTTTCGCGTGTAGCTATCACGCTGCGATCAGCGGCCTCTTTCAGGACGCGAGCGACGAACGGTGTCAACGGTTCGCGGGGCCGTAATGCCGTTCCATTGTGACGGCTCGTGAAGTTGATCCGCGCCTTCAGATCCGGACGTAGCAGATCAGGGTTGCGTTCGTCTATCGCGCGAAGGCCGTGAACAAGGCAACGGAACCGGGAGTATTGGCCCCGAACGTCGCAAGCATCGATGTCAGCGGCCGTAATCACGCGAAGCCCCCCGTCGAGGCGCCCGCTGGAGGACAGATGTTTGCCGAGCGGGATCCAGCTCTGTCGATACTGTTCGACACTCGGGACGGCCAGGCCGGCGAACAGCTCGTTCATCATCGGCCCAAGGTACAAGGCAAGATCGCGGCCCAGACCTTCGTTCCCTACCTCGTGCAGCAACCAGGTCATTTCGCGCCCGACACCGTCACGATGATGATAGGCTAGGATTGCGTCAGCTTGCGGCTCCTCCTGCTGCGGAGGTAAATCGCTGAACGATAGGCGAGGCCGTCCCACTGCTAGAAGAAGCCCATCAGACGAGAGTCCAGCGCCTCGGCCGCCTGATCTACGAGTTCGAAGGCTTCATCGAGGTAGGTGAGGTATTTTTCAGTGGTCAGGATGCTGGCGTGACCCAGCCATCGCTGGACCCGGCGCAAGGGGTCGCTGACGACCTTCATGTAGATTTCCTCGGTTCGATCTGGGACAGATCGACCGTCGAGCCTCTTCACTTCCGCTTTGATGAGGTGCGTAAGCCAGTAGACGGCAAAGGTATGCCGGAGGGTATGAGGCGATACCTGTAGGTCCCAGCCCATGTTCTCCGATAACTTCTTGCTGGTACGCCGGAAGATCGACTGCCATGCCGCGGGGGTGAGGGCTTGGCCGTCCTGCGCCAGCCATAATGCTGCCGGCTGCGCACTTTCCAATGGCGCGCCCGACCCGGGCAGCAATAGGAGATTCCGTCGTTCGTCGATTCGCAGAGTCGCCAGCGACCGCGGGCGTTGCTCGCCCTGGATCAAAACGCGCTGCCCGCCCGCAAGTGTGCCGATGAGCGGCTGCCGCATGGTCCGGACCCCACCCGCGCGTCGCCAGCGATCGACCAACTGGCTTCGCTCCTCGCGAACATAGGCGTCGATAAAGTTACCGGCGACCCGCCTCGGGAACGGCACCGATCGAGGTTTGCGCCCTTTGGTGATTGTGGCGGGAAGGTCGATCATGGCGGTGCGACTGCCCTGGAAGACGCAGGCATTCGTTGTCGGCAGTTCTCCGATCAGAAGGCTGGCGCCTTCCTCAAGTCTGACACCCGTGGTCACGAGTAGCTCGGCGAACGCGGCATCGCGCATCGGATTCCGGCGTTGAGTGATACCGCTCGCTTGACCCTGGTCCAACAGGCCTTGGTCTCGGAACAGAATGTAATCCTCGAGCGGGATCATGCGGATCGTATCTTCGGCAACCGCGCCATCACGGCGGAATCTGGTTTTCGGCGCCACTGAAATCAGTCTCACTTCCTCGCTGGCGGCCCATTGAAAGAACCGCGTCAACGCCGCAGACGTGCGCTTCCAAGACGATCCCGATAGTCGGAGCTCGCCCGGCCCCTCGAGCCGAAGGCTGCGATATTTCCCTACATCGACACTGGATGCGTCGAGTAACGACTTTGAACGCACATCCCGCAGATAGCGGGCAAAGACCTGAAGATCCCGAGCATAGTGGCCCGCGCTGGCAAGGGACACGCCATCGGATCGCAGGAACGTGATGAACGAATTGACTTCGACAACGGGGCTTCCGTCGGAATGAAGGAGAGAAGGGAGAGTTGTTTCGGGTAAGTATTTGATTGCGTCCTGCTTTATGGCGTCATCAAGCGCAGGCCGGATCATCATCCCATCAACAAATATAGGCTCGACGCCGAGCCAAGGATCGAACGGAAAAAGATGCACTGAATCCTCGATATGTCACTGGGCGCTTCCGCTTTATTGCCCCGACCCGATCGATGATGGGGCAATATCCATAGCCCGTCAAAGAGAATGAATCGTCTCAATGGCGACATAATTCTTCTGCGGCGCGATGAAGCCGGACGAAGTCATGGACCTGTCGATCGATGAGCTGCGCGTCATCGTGTTGATGGAGGCACGCGCGCGGCCACGTTTGCGCAATGTGCAGGGTTTGTGGCGCAAGCCGGTGCTCGGCTGTCGCGGTGCGATCCCCCGTCCCGGCAGCATCACCGAGTTTATCCGCGAGCGGGGGCTGCTGCCACCGTCCGAGATCGACCAGATCATGGACATCGCGCCAGACGCGCTTTTGGATTTTCAGGCGGCGCAAGCCGCCCTTCCTGTCGAGAAGCGGACGCCGATGGGCGACTGGCTCTACGATTTCCAGCACGCAGCTGCAGCGCTGCGCACCACAACACGCCTGCCTGATGATCCCGAGCGCGCATCAGCCAGGTCGCGTTTCAGCCAAGGAGGACCGGATGCCACGCTATAACCACCTTGTCACGATCGCCTTCAGTATCGTTTCGGACCACGAGCGCGGCGAGGATTTCACGCCAGCGATGCTCAAGGAGGCATTGTTCGCGCGGATCCGTGACCTCGACACTAGCACCGACGGGGTCGAGTGGCTCGAAGCGGTCGGCGCGCCATGCGACACCTATGAGGAAGAGCCGCCTGTGGTCTCCGATCGCTGACACCAACGACGGTTGCGCGAACGATGGCCCGCGTCGGACCATCTCGATCAGGTCAGCGATCGTGACGACAGTGGGCGCAAGCACGGGCACGAACTTGCAGCGTTCTCGACCATGATGACGCCATCTCACCCCGCGTTGGTCTCGCCCTTAAATCGTCCAGTATCGGTGCGAGGAGGTCGACGCGCCTTGCGCCATAGCGCGCCTGACCACTCCCGTTGGACGAGCGGCGCAGTGAGCCGATCTTGAACCATTTGCTCTGACCTCGAAGATCCGCTTGTGCGGACGCTGCCTGTCATGGTGCGGGCACCAGATGACGATGCCGGTGCCATGCCGGATTGGGGGTTATGACACCGCCGAGTGCAAACGGGTGACAGCGCGATCCGAAGCCCCAGATCTCGCGATCAGCGCCTGCGAGGGGGATTTTGGGCTCACCGTCTGAACCGACAGCCTCGCCGCCAGAGGATGCGGCACATGGGCGGTCGCGAGGGCCTGGCAACCCTTTCGCTGCGGGCCGTGTTGCCGCGTGCCGCGGCTGCCCGCTCCACCCCGCCACGAAAGGGTTTCCCTCGGCTGCGCCTCGGTGCCTGACCCTCTCGATCGACCGCCCAGGAGGTGCGCATCCGGCGGAGAGGCCGCCGGTTCAGAACCGAAAGGCAAGCCAACATGTCCACCTCGCTAGCAGCCGCCTTGGCGGCACTGGAACTGGGCCATCTCGAACCTGCCGCCGAAGAACTGTCGGGCATGGCGCCACCGCCGATCGAGGCCCTCGAGCAAACCGTCACCGCCATCTGGAGCGACCTCTTCACGACGATGACGAACACGTCGATCGAACGCGACATCGAAGATCTCGGCTGGAGCCTGGTCAATCTCTTCCACCGCGCCGCCGCCAAGAAGCATGGGCTGGTCGACCGGCTGACCGACGACATTCGGCTCCTCCTCGCCGAACAGGACGGCTCGGAGATCAGCACCAACGACCTGGAGGAGAAGATCGACCTCGCCAAGAAGGTCGAGGAATCCGCAGGCGCCTTCGAGGTCATGCGCGATGTCGCTGCCGCTCACTATATGCGCGAGACGGGGCGGTCCTGGGTTCCCTCTTCCGGCAACCGCATTTCGCTGGGCGTCACGGCCGCGATCGTCGACGGCAACGCCTTCCTGCGGGCACGTCGCGAACGTCGCCTCGAGGCCAATACTGCCCGCGGCACGCCGGTTGTGTTCGCAGGTGGCCGCCTGACCTTTGCCAATGATGCTGACCTCAAGACTTTCGCTGACAATCTGCTGGCGACGCTCAACAAGGTCCGCGCCCATGTCGGCGACATGTACCTCGTCCATGGTGGCGACATGAAGGGCATCGAGCGGCTTGCAGCCTCCTGGGCCGAACAGAAGGGCATCCAGCAAGTGCGGTTCGGTCTCGATCGCAAGCTGGGGGATCGCGCTGGCTTCCGCCGCAACGAGCAGATGCTCTCGCTCAAACCCCGGTTCGTCATCGCATTCCAAGGCAATGGTGTGACCGAACGGCTCGTGATCGAGGCGAAAGCCCGCAACATCCGTGTCGTTGACCGGCGCGGGCCGCTCGGCGCCCCTCCGGCATCCCTCAAAGCCGAGGGCCGTCAGCGATCAAGCTGACGGCCAGGGGAGCACCCTGACGTGGGTGCCTTCCCCCTTTTTTTAGCCTCATCGGGAAAGAACGCCCGCCAGCCAGAGGGGAGGTTGCGACGGCGTGAGCGGGCCGCGCGGGATCGCCGGCTCGGCTTGAAACCATCCCTACTGGAGACATGAAATGGATCATGCAGCACCGCTGACGCCGGTCAATATCGACTGGGGCGCCGTCATGGCACGCCACGCCGCTTACGAGGCGAAGACCGCCTCGCTCATGCCATTGAACAAGGCTGCGCTGTTCGATGCGTTCCAAACTGTCGGTATCACCTTGGTCACGGTGGCTTTCGACGGCGGTGGCGATTCCGGTCAGATCGAAAGCGTTGATGCCGTCGCCGGCGACGAACCGGCGGATCTGCCCCAGGTGCAGATTACCCTGCTCAAGGCGCAGCCGGATGGCTCCGGAACTGAGACGGCGATCATGTCAGTCGCCGACGCTATCGAAGACCTTGCGTATCAACTCCTCACCCAAAGCCATCCGGGCTGGGAGAATAATGACGGCGCCTATGGCGAATTCCGCTTCGACGTGTCCGCCCGGACAATCACGCTCGATCACAACGACCGCTACACCGCGGTCGAATCCTTCGAGCATGAATGGTGAGGAGGGTGTGATGGGACATTGCTATCACCACGCGCTGTCGTCGGTTCGTAAATGGGGCGGCGTGGCCGAGGATTATCTGCCGCTGCATCAGTGGTTCGATGAATCGAAATCCATCACCGCCGATTATCGGCATCGTGCGCTGCGGCACCATGCCGAAGGCATTTTCATGCTCGAGCGCTTTTTCGGCGCCACCATCACCATTTCGACTGGACGCCAGGTGCCGGTTCGGTTGATCGGCGAGCAGCACGTCATGGAAGACCTCGGTTTCATTCCGAGCTTTGTCGACTGGGTTCGGTGCATCCAGCCCAAGCCCTGGATGGGCCGCGCGCAACCGATCCATACCGTTGTCGACCCATTCGCCGTGGCCGATGGCAATGCCACCGAGCGCGCGACAGCGTAATGGCTTCGCATGCGGCGGGGCAGACGCGCCGCATCCGGGCTGGTGAGTGCGGCCCGGAAGGTCACCTCCTCTGCGATGAGGTGACCTCGGCCGCTCTGTCCTGATGTGCCGCAGGCGGGGCTTTGGCAGTTGACCGTTGTCCTTCGCGCTTGTCGATCCGCAAGGCCAACACCAACGCCAGGCAGCAGTGAAGGCCATCATGCCATCTCTGGGAATTCCGCAGCGCTCTATCTGCCGTGTTGCTGACGCTTGGGGCCGAAGTGTGGGGCAGATGGAGAGAGCTGTACCACCCCCGGTGGAGATTGTGGGGATCGTGGGCTGACGGGGCGGGGATAGACGACGTCCGGCATGGTTTCCGTCAGATCGTGCCGGCAGTGAGGAATAACCCCTTCTTATTCACCTGCCCCCTAAGTCGGCCGTCCAGCGTCTCCAACCCGCGAACCTTCGGGCCGAGTTGCCGTGTGCCACGGCTGCCCGCACCACCCCTCGTTTCGGGGTTTCCCTGCGCGCTGTCGCGCTCCGGTGGAGGCGCTGTCCTGGCCGCCTTTTTCGGGGATCAGTCGAAGGGATCATCCCTCGGCCGACAGAAAAGGAAACCTCGACATGCAGAACATCGTCATCCTCGCCGGCAACGTCGGCGCCACCCCCGAAGCCCGCACCACGCAGGGCGGCATCAGGATCACCCATTTCAGCCTCGCGACTTCGCGGCCCAAGCGCGACAGCGACGGCAAGGTCATCAAGGATCGCGACGGCTACCGCGTCGAAGACACCGAATGGCACCGGATCACCTGCTTCAACGGCGTCGGCAAGACCGTTGAGGAATATGTCGACAAGGGCATGAAGGTGATGGTCCGCGGCCGCATCCATTACACCAGCTGGACCGATCAGGACGACATCAAGCGCTACGGCACCGAGATCATCGCCGACGAGGTGACCTTCCTAACCCGCGCCAAGCCGGCGGATCGCTCGGGCAACGACATGCCGGATGACGAAGAGATTCCCTTCTGAAGCCGGATCGGCCCGGTGGCATCTGCCACCGGGCCTTTTTCATGTGAGGATCGGCACATCGATAGCTTCGGCCTGGCGCTCTATCCAACTTCGGCAGGCTTCGAGCTCAGGTGAATAGGAATTCTCGCCATTAGGCCGATGCTTAATCGCGCCAGACAGCGGGCATTCAGCCTATGACGTGGTCTGGGACAAACCCGCCCTTCGTGGGCTTGACCTTGAACGACGGGTTTCGGATGAACCTGCCGCTCGAGAGGCTGCCCCCGGATGTTTTCAAGAATATCTACCATTCTCTCGCGCA
>NZ_NOIW01000156.1:0-9398 GCF_002708645.1 Sphingobium sp. IP1 | reverse complement strand
GATGTGCGCAACGTGACCGACGGCACGCTGACGGTCGATATCTATGACACCGGGACGAAACAGCCGGTCTGGCACGGCACGGCCACGCAGGAAGTCAGCCGCAAGAGCCCCGACCAGGCGACAATCGACAAGGCGGTGACCGCCGTGCTCGCCAATTTCCCGCCGCCGATCAAGCCGAACTGACAGGAGGGGAGCATATGGCCGAATCGCAGGAACCCAGGGGTGCGCCGATCCGCCCGGCCCGCAATGTGGGCGAGCCCGTGCCGCCCATTCCGTCGGTCGACATGAGCGATCCCGAAGGGGCATCGACCGCCTATTCGCATTTCCGCACCGGCCTGTCGCGCCATCGCACGGGCCTGTCGGAACATCGCACCGACCTGTCCGAATATCGCACCGACCTGTCCGGGCATCGCACTGAAATGTCGATGCGCCGGACCGGCATGTCGTTCCAGCGCACCCGCATGAGCGCGGACCGGACCTTGATGTCGGAAATGCGCACGGCGCTGTCGCTGATCGGCTTTGGCTTCACCATCAACCAGGCATTCCAGAAGATGCAGGACGCGGGCAGCATCCAGAATGTCAACGCGCCGCGCAATTTCGGCGTGGCGCTGCTGGTGTTCGGCATCGTGCTGCTGGCTGGCGGGATCGTGCGCCATGTCCAGTTCGCGACCGAATTGCGGGATCGGCGCAAGATCATGACGGAGGATGGGCTGATTCACTCCGACAGCCGCTTCCCGATCTCGGTGACGCTGGTGATTGCGCTGTGTCTGCTGGCGCTGGCGCTGGCGGCGGTGCTGGGCATCGTCTTCAACATCGCCCTGCTGGGCTGAAGCGCGGGCAGGCGGGCGGGGCCTGTGCCCCGCCGCGTCTTAGCTCTGCAGCATGTCCTGCCCGCTATTATAATGGTGCCAGGCCATGATCGCGGCGGCGCCGCGATGCGGCCGCCAGGCTTCGGCAAGGTCGCGGGTCAGCTTCTCGCTCGGCCGCTCGCCCAGGCCCAATATCCGCCCGACCGCGATCTGCACCGCCAGGTCGCCGGCCGGCCAGATGTCGGGGCGGCCTTCGGCGAACAGCAGATAGATTTCCGCCGACCAGCGGCCGATCCCCTTGATCTGCACCAGTTGCGCGATCGCGACTTCATCGTCGGCGGGCAGGGCGTGGAGGTCCAGCGTGCCGTCCACCACCAGTTCGGCCAGGCTGCGGGCATAGCCCTGCTTCTGCCGCGACAGGCCACAGGCGCGCAACGCATCGAAATCGCGCGCCAGCAGCGCTTCGGGTGTGCAGCCCACGCCCAGTTCCGCCTCCAGCTTGCGCCAGACCGCCGCGGCGGAGGCGACGCTGACCTGCTGGCCGACGATGGTGCGCAGCAGCGTCTCATAGCCCGGCTCGCGCACGCGCGGCACCGGATAGCCGACGCTGGCGATCGCCGCGCCGAATGCCGGCTCCGCCGCAGCGATGAAGTCCAGGCTGACGCGCAATTCTTCCGCCGTGCTTACCATGTCCGCCCGTCCAGCCCTTGATTTCGCCGTCGCTGTCGGTCAGAGCGGCGGGGATAAGTCCAAAAGGGATGGGTAGATGCCGAAGCTGATCGTGGTCAACCGTGATGGTGCCGAACAGACTGTTGAGGGGGACAAGGGTCTCTCGGTGATGGAAGTCATTCGCGACCATGGCTTTGACGAACTGCTCGCGCTGTGCGGCGGCTGCTGCTCCTGCGCGACCTGCCATGTCTATGTCGACCCGGCCTTTGCCGACGCCCTGCCGGCGATGAGCGAGGACGAGAATGACCTGCTCGACAGCAGTGATCATCGCAACGAGACCAGCCGCCTGTCCTGTCAGGTCGTGCTGAGCGATGCGCTCGACGGCCTGCGCGTCACCATCGCGCCGGAAGACTGATTTCTTACTTCAGGGCCTGACCCGCAACGTCGCGGCCGGTGCATCGCCGGTCAGCGGCGTGATGGTCCATGTGATGCGCTTGCCCTCCGGCACGGTGGTGGCGCCATCTTCCTGATTCTGGCTGACGATCTCTGCATCGGTGGTCAGCGTGAACGTGCCGTTGAGCGCCTTGGCCGCCGCGTCGCCCGATCCGCCGCCCATGCCGGCCGGCCCCTGGCTCTTGTCGAAACCGTTGGAAAAGCCCGGCGCCTTCACCCGCACCCGATCCGCCCCGCGCATCTCGACCGCGACGAAGGGCAGGACGATCTGCGCGTCGATGTTGAAGGGGAAGAGGAAGGCATGGTCCAGCCTTCCGCTGATCGCATAGTCGATCGCGAATTTGTGATCGCCCAGATACTGGACCGACCGGAACCCTTTTTCCTTGGTGAGCGCGCTCGCCATCGCCTGCATCTGCGCATCGTCGCCGCTGGCCTTGTCGAACTGGGGTTCGGCGGGCGGCGCAGGTGTCTTGCTCTGGCTCTGCGAGACTTTCTGCAGCACGGCCTCCTCGCCCTCGGGCGGGGCGACGCCTTCCAGCGGATCGTCCTCCGCATCGCTGTTCAGGCCGCCCAGCGCCTTGTCCATGTCCGACGCCAATATCTCGCCCTTATAGGCAAAGGCGAAGCTGCGGTCGGCGCGGATGTCGAGCGTGGAGGTGAAACTGCCGGGGGTCACCAGGCATCCGGGCAGCATCAGCAGCGCCGCCAGTGCGCCCGTCGCGCGGGACAATAGGATCATGGCGAACCCCCGTTCGTCTGCGCGACGATGGGAGCGGGGCAGGGCGCCCCACCCACATCGTCGCAAGATGGTGCCCGGCGGCCGCTTACCGGCTGGTGGCGGCGTACAGGGCGATCGCTGCCGCATTGGAGACGTTCAGGCTCTCCATGCGCGGGCTGATCGGCAGCTTAGCGATAATGTCGCAATGCGCCATGGTGTTATGGCGCAGCCCTTCGCCCTCGGCACCCAGCACCAGTGCGACGCGCGATTCGCCGATCGCATCGGCCAGCACGGTGTCGCAATCGCCGTCCAGGCCGATGCGCCAGTAACCGGCTTCGGCAATCTCTTCGAGCGCACGGGCCAAATTCACGACGCGCACCCAGGGCACGGTTTCCAGCGCGCCCGACGCGGCACGGGCCAGCACGCCCGATTCGGGTGGCGCATGCCGGTCCTGCGTGACGATGCACAGCGCGTCGAAGGCGGCGGCCGACCGCAGGATCGCGCCGACATTATGCGGGTCGGTCACCTGGTCGAGCACCAGGATCGGGCGCTGGTCGTCCCGCCCCTGTTCCAGCACGTCGCCCAGCCAGACATCGTCCAGCGGCTCGACTTCGGCGACGATGCCCTGATGCGGCGCATCCGACGGCACCATCCGGCCCATGTCGGCGACGTCGGAATAGACGATCGGCAGAACGGGCGGCAGGTCGAGCGCGCCGATCGCTTCGCGCGTGCCCCATATCTTGCGCACGACGCGGTTCGGATTGGCGAGCGCGGCCGTGATGGCATGGCGTCCGTAGAAGCGGGGGAAGGCGCCTTTCGGCTTGCCGGTACGATGTCCTCTTTTCATGTTTTTGCTCTTTTCACATCACCCCATTGACAGGCAAGCCTCCATTCGCCATTGAGCCGCCTCCAGCGCGGCGGGACAGCAAATTTCCACCGCGTAGGGCACTGGACAGGTGGCCGAGTGGTTAAAGGCAGCAGACTGTAAATCTGCCCGGGTTTCCGTACGCTGGTTCGAATCCAGCCCTGTCCACCACTGCCCTCATCGGCGCGCCGCCTCTTTCGGGTTTCCGGTCCGCGCGCCGCTCCAGCCGAGCCCGTTACCGCAAGAGGAACGCCGCTTGGCCTGGGTCATTCTCGGCATTGCCGTATTCACCGAAATCATCTGGGCATTGAGCCTGAAATGGGCCGCCACTGTCGGCAGCGGGCAGGCATCGGCCGTGCCGATCGGCCTCAGCTTCCTCAACATGGGCCTGTTGGCGCTGGCGATGCGGGATCTGCCGGCGGGCACCGCCTATGCGATCTGGACGGGCCTGGGCGCCGTGGGCGTCATCATCGGCGGCATGATTCTCTATGGCGATCGGGTCAACATGGCCCAGATCGGCTTCATGGCGATGATCGTGATCGGCGTGGTCGGCACCAAATTGTCGGCCCAGGCGTGATTGCTACTCCTGATTCGCGTAACATGATTCGCCCGGTGGCCTGATCGCGGGATCGGGGCGTCGCGCCGCAGGCTTATTGCCGCAGCGCAACAAAAACGGCGGAAGTCCGTTTGTCTTCGGACAAGCCCCGTTCATTCTTCCCCGGTTACGCTCTCTCCCGCATGACTCTTGATCGCCGCGACCTCCTGATCCGCACCCTGGGCGGTGTCCTCGCCCTTGGCATTCCCCGCCGCGCGCTGGCGCAGGCCGACGTCGCCCGCGTCGATGACCTCATCGCGAAGATGACGCTGGAGGAAAAGGCCGGGCAGATGACCTGCCTGGCCGACAGCTTCCGCCCGTTCAACCCACCCAACCCGGCGGCCGGCATCCAGGACGAGAAGCGCCTGGCGGACGAGATTCGCAAGGGCCGGGTCGGTTGCCTGTTCAACGGCATCGGAGTTGCCGGCGGGCGCCGCGCGCAGGAAATGGCGGTCAAGAACAGCCGCCTGGGCATCCCGCTGCTGCTGGCCGGCGACGTGATTCACGGGCTCAAGACCATCTTTCCCGTTCCGCTGGGGGAAGCTTCCTGCTTTGATCCCTTGCTGGTGGAAAAGACCGCGCGAGTCATGGCGGTGGAGGCGACGGCGGCGGGCCTGCACCTGACCTTCGCGCCGATGGTCGATGTCGCGCGCGACCAGCGCTGGGGCCGGGTGGTCGAGGGCGCGGGCGAGGATGTCTATCTGACCGGCTTGCTGTCGGCGGCGCGCATTCGCGGCTTTCAGGGGCGCGATCTGCGCCGCGATGATTCGCTGCTCGCCTGTCCCAAGCATTTCGCCGCCTATGGCGCGGTCGCGGCGGGCCTGGAATATGGCAGCGTCGACATCAGTGACGAGACGCTGCGCGAAACCCATCTGCCGCCCTTCGGCAAGGCCTTTGCCGCCGGCGCGCTCACCACCATGGCCGCCTTCAACGAGATTAACGGCGTGCCCGCCACCGCCGACCGCGAATTGCTGACCGACATCTTGCGCGGCGAGATGCAGTTTCGCGGCTTCGTCTTCTCCGATTACACCGCCGACGAGGAACTGGTCGCCCATGGCTTTGCCGAGGATGAGCGCGATGCCGCCCGTCTCGCGGTGCTGGCCGGGGTCGACATGTCGATGCAGAGCGGCCTCTATATCCGCCACATCCCCGATCTGGTGAAGAGCGGCGCGGTGCCGATGGCGACGGTCGATGTCGCCGTGCGCCGCATCCTCTATGTGAAGACCGCGATGGGGCTGTTCGACAATCCTTATCGCTCGCTCGACGAAGCGGTTGAAAAGGCGCGCATCGGCACGCCCGCTCATCATGCCTTGGCGCGTGAGGCGGCGGCCCGATCGGTCGTGCTGCTCAAGAATGACGGCGTGCTGCCGCTCGATCTCGCTGCCGGGCAGAAGATCGCGCTGATCGGCCCGTTCGGCGAGGACAAGGCCAATCTCTACGGCCCCTGGGCCTTTTACGGCGATCCCGACAAGGGCGTCGACATCGCCACCGGCCTGCGCGCGGCGATGCCCGATCCCGCGAAGCTGACGGTCGAACTGGGTTGCGCGGTCAACGGCCCGATCAAGGACGGGATTGCCCGTGCCGTCGCGGCGGCGAAGGCGGCGGACGTGGTGATCCTGGCAGTCGGCGAATCCCAGGCGATGTCGGGCGAGGCGCAATCGCGCACGATGATCGAGCTGCCGTCCTCGCAACAGGCGCTGGCCGATGCGATCGCCGCCACCGGCAAGCCGGTGATCGTGCTGCTGCGCCATGGCCGCGCGCTCGCCTTGCATGACGGCGTCGCCAATGCGCAGGCCCTGCTCGCGACCTGGTTCCTGGGGTCGGAAACCGGCCATGCGCTGGCCGACATCCTCTTCGGCAAGGTCGATCCCTCGGCCAAGCTGCCGGTCAGCTTCCCCTGGGAAAGCGGGCAGGAGCCTTTCTTCTACGATCGCAAGTCGACCGGCCGACCGACCGTGGACAATGGCAGCACCGAATATAAGGCGCGCTACGCCACCACCGACAACAGCGCCCGTTTCCCCTTCGGCCATGGCCTCAGCTATACCGATTTCGCCCTTAGCGACCTCAAGCTCTCCGACACCGCGCTGCGCTGGGACGGCGCGGTCGAGATCACCGCGCGCCTCACCAACAAGGGCAAGCGCAAGGGCAGCGAAGTGGTGCAGCTCTATATCCGCGACCGCGTCGCCAGCCGCACCCGCCCGATCCGCGAACTGAAGCGCATCCAGCGCGTCACTTTGTCGCCCGGCGATTCCACCCAGGTCCGCTTCACCCTCTCGCGCACCGACCTCGAATTTGTCGGCGCCGGCAACCGCCGCCTCGCCGAACCGGGCCTGTTCGACCTTTGGGTCGGCCAGTCCTCGACCGGCGGCCTGCACGGCCAGTTCACCCTCTACGCGGCATCTCCAACGTCATCGTCACCCCGGGCTTGACCCGGGGTCCCGCTTTGCAAATGTTCGCATCATGGCGCGCGAACGGCAGGGCGGATGGGTCTACATCATGGCCGATCGGTATCGGGGCACCCTCTATGTCGGCGTGACCGCCGATCTTGCTGCCCGAATCCATCAACATCGATCCGGTTCGGGGTCCGACTTCTGCGCCCGCTATGGATTATTCCGGCTTGTGTGGGCCGAGCATGGCGACGACATGCTGAGCTGCATCGCCCATGAGAGGCGCCTCAAACATTGGCGGCGGCAATGGAAGTTCGACCTGATCGAAGGCGCCAATCCGGACTGGCAGGATCTGTTCGACCAGATTGTCTGACGCAGTAGCGGGACCCCGGGTCAAGCCCGGGGTGACGGATAGAGGTGGGCGGCTTCTCCGATCCACCCTCTCTCATAGGAAAATCCGATCACTGTGACGGAATCGATTCGTTTCGATCCGCCGCCGCACAGGACTACCCCTTTTCGCGCCTTGCACAGGCAGAACAGGACAGGGGAGAGAAACATGTCCACGACCCGCATTTCCACATTCGCTTTGGCGTGCGTGCTGCTCGTCAGCCCGGCGCTCGCCGCCGAGACCAAGCCCGCCGCTGCCGCGCCCGCCGTCACCGAAAAGCCCGGCGGCATGACCAACAAGGACTGGTGGCCCAACCGCCTGGACCTCACCGCGCTGCGCCAGCATGAGGCGACCCGCGCCAATCCCTATGGCGCTGATTATGACTATGTGAAGGAATTCAACAGCCTCGACCTCGAAGCGGTCAAGGCCGACATCCGCAAGGTGCTGACCACGTCGCAGCCCTGGTGGCCGGCCGACTATGGCCATTATGGCCCCTTCTTCATCCGCATGGCCTGGCACAGCGCCGGCACCTATCGCGTCGGCGACGGCCGTGGCGGCTCGGACGGCGGCGAACAGCGTTTCGATCCGCTCAACAGCTGGCCCGACAATGTCAGCCTCGACAAGGCCCGCCGCCTGGTCTGGCCGATCAAGCAGAAATATGGCCGTAAGCTCAGCTGGGGCGACCTGATGGTCCTCAGCGGCAATGTCGCGCTGGAGGATATGGGCTTCAAGACCGTGGGCTTTGCCGGCGGCCGCATCGACGCCTGGCAGCCCGACGTCGTCTATTGGGGCCCGGAAACCAAGATGATGGGCACCGAGCGCTCCAATCCCGACGGTTCGCTCAAGCGCTCGCTTGCCGCGACCACCATGGGCCTCATCTATGTGAACCCCGAAGGCCCCGGCGCCAATCATGATCCCAAGGGCGCCGCCGCCGACATTCGCCGCGCCTTCGGCAATATGGCGATGGATGACGAGGAAACGCTGGCGCTGATCGCGGGCGGCCACACCTTCGGCAAGGCGCATGGCGCCAAGAAGCCCGAGGAATGCCTGGGCGCCGAACCCGCCGCCGCCGGCATCGAGGATCAGGGCTTGGGCTGGAAGAACAAGTGCGGCAAGGGCAATGCCGAGGATACGCTGACCTCGGGCCTGGAGGGCGCCTGGTCGGCCACGCCGACCCAGTTCACCACCCAATATATCGACAATCTGCTGAACTTCGACTGGGTGAAGACCAAGAGCCCGGCCGGCGCGACCCAGTGGATACCGACCGATCCCGCCACCGCGCAGATGGTTCCCGACGCGCATCTCAAGGACAAGCGGCACGCGCCGATCATGTTCACCACCGACATCGCGCTCAAGGAAGATCCCGGTTTCCGCAAGGTACTGGAAAGCTGGCAGAAGGATCCCGAGCTGTTCAGCAAGGCCTTCGCCCGCGCCTGGTTCAAGCTGACCCATCGCGATCTCGGCCCGCAGGCCCGCTATCTCGGCAAGGACATTCCGTCCGAAACCTATAGCTGGCAGGATCCGCTGCCCAAGGCGAGCTTTGCCCCCGTCAGCGCCGCCGATCAGGCGAAGCTGAAGGCCGCCGTGCTGGCGTCGGGGCTGACCGGGCCGGAACTGGTGCGCACCGCCTGGGCCTCGGCCGCGACCTTCCGCAGCACCGACATGCGCGGCGGCGCCAACGGCGCGCGCCTGCGGCTCGACCCGCAGCGGGGCTGGGCGGTCAATGACCCGGCCGAGCTGAACAAGGTGCTGACGAAGCTGACCGCGATCCAGAGGGATTTCGCCAAGTCCGGCAATCAGGTGTCGATGGCCGACCTCATCGTCCTGGGCGGTAACGCCGCGGTCGAGCAGGCGGCGCAGAAGGGCGGCTACAGCATCACGTTGCCGTTCACGCCGGGGCGGGTCGACGCCGCGCAGGCGCAGACCGATGTCGCCTCCTTCGCCTATCTGGAGCCCAAGGCGGACGGCTTCCGCAACTGGTATGGCCCCAGGGCGGAGGTCAGCCCGGCCGACGCGCTGGTGGACAAGGCCGATGCGCTCGACCTCACCGTGCCGGAAATGACCGTGCTGGTCGGTGGCATGCGGGCGCTCGGCGCCAATAGCGGCGGATCGAAGAATGGCGTGCTGACCACCCGTCCGGGCACGCTCAGCAACGATTTCTTCGTCAATTTGCTGACGATGGACACGGTGTGGAGCAAGTCGGCGACGCCGGGCCTCTATGACGGCAAGGACCGGGCCAGCGGCGCGGCGAAGTGGACGGCGACCCCGGTCGACCTGATCTTCGGCTCCAATTCCGAACTGCGCGCCGTGGCCGAAGTCTATGCCGAGGATGACGCGAAGGAGAAGTTCGTCACCGACTTCGCCGCCGCCTGGACCAAGGTCATGAACGCGGACCGCTTCTGAAAATGAGCAACCCGGCGGCGCACGGCGTCGCCGGGTTCTGCGTATTAGATTGGCCGCAAACGACCAAGAGCCGCCATGTTCCCCCTCCCGCAGGCGGGAGGGGGTTAGGGG
>NZ_NOIW01000155.1:0-9452 GCF_002708645.1 Sphingobium sp. IP1 | reverse complement strand
GCCTCGTGATCCAGCACCATGCGCACCGCCCGTGCGCGAACCTCAGGTGCAAACTTGTTCGTCGCTTTGCTCATATCGGCTCCACTTACTCAGAAGTTGGAGCCTCCGGCAAACCCGGCGCGGTTCAGATCGCGCTCGAGGAGGCTCCCATCGTTCAGAAGATATTTGACTGGGCTGATGCAGGGCGAGGCGGCCGCTGGATCGTCAAAAACCTGAACGGTCAAGGAATAACCCTGCGCGGGTCCAGGTTCTCGAACGGTAATCTCTCAGGAATCTTGGCACGTGAGACATATACCGGTGTATATTACGATCGGACCGCCGACGACGAAGGTGTTGTGCCCTCGCTCGAAGACGCGATAGCCGTTCCGTGTCCGGTCATCATCGATCGGGAGCAGTTCGACAGGGTTGCTGCGCTTCGCGCTTCAAGAAATCCGCGGAGGATGGCCCCCCACATTGCTGCCGGGACTACGCTGCTGATGGGACTCGCCCGATGCGGGATGCCCGGCTGTACCAGCGGAATGACAATTCGTACCGGCAAGAGTGGTCAATACGCCTATTACGCCTGCAATCAGCGGGTGAACAATGGAGGTGGTTGCGCCTACCCCGCAATAAGGAAAGAGCAACTCGACGAAGCCGTTGTAACCGCCATCGAGAGGCAGTTGCTTGCTCCCGATCGTCTTCGCTCCCTGTTGGCTGGCCTTCTCGAACTTTCTGAGAAGAATCGGCACAGCAAGGAGGCTGAATTGTCCAAAGCGCTAGCAGACAAGACGCGGCTCGACACGGCCATCCGCAAATTGCTCATCCTGATCGAAGATGGCCTGATGAGCCCACGCGATCCACATTTCGCCGAGCGCATGGCCGAGAACCGCACAAACCTGGCGGCAGCGACTGGCCGGATAAATGTTCTCGAGCGGCAACTCGCTCGAGGAAAGAGGCGGATCGACGCAAGCACGATCGACCGGTTTGGCAAATTGCTGTCGGAGAAACTGAGAGCCGACGATGCGTCGCTGCGCTCGGCCTATCTGAAAATGTTTGTCGATGCAGTGAGTGTATCAGATCAGAAAATCCTGATCTCCGGTCGTACTGCGACGTTGGAAGCCGGTGTTTCAACCGGCCTTCCCGTCAAAGTGGGCGCAGTGCCCAACTTTGACCGGGAGTGGTGCCGCTTACGTGACTCGAACACGTGACCCTCGCATTACGAATGCGATGCTCTACCAACTGAGCTAAAGCGGCACTGGCGCGGGCAGATAACAGCGGTCGGGCGATTGGACAAGCGCCCAAATGCACTTTCTTGCCCACCATCGCACCGTCACCGCACGATCAACCGATATTGCGCGCCATCCATCCGCTTTTGCGCGCGAATTTACGGCATGTTTACCATCCCCGTGGCACAGCCTTGCGCAAAGTCGCTTATTCTCTGTTCCAAGGACCGACCGGATGGACATTCTGCGGGGGCATGACGTCGCCAACGACCAGGACGATTTCGAATATCCCGGTGATGCCGCGATCGACCGTCCGCTCGCCGTGGGATATGAGGAACGGCGCATGCAGGTGCGCGCCTATAATTATTGGGCGTCGCTGCTGGGCGATCGCGCCCTGCCCCTGATCGAGGATTTGTCGCCCGATCAGATGGACGATTTCGGCCCCTACAGCGTGCTGCTCGATTTCACCGCCGGCATCGAGAATCCGGCAATCGTCTATCTCGGCACGGCGCTGCGCGAGGAATGCGAGATCGAGGGGCCGATCGGCCATATCGCCGATGTCCCCGCCCGTTCGCTGCTGTCGCGCCTGACCGATCATTATCTCCAGATCATCGCCAATGCCGCGCCGATCGGATTCGAGGCGGAGTTCATCAACCAGCGCGGCCGCGAGATTCTCTATCGCGGCATCCTGATGCCCTTTTCCGCGCAGGGCGATTCGATCGACTTCGTGTTCGGCGTGATCAACTGGAAGGAAATGGCCAGCCACGCTTTGTCGGTCGCGATCGAGCGCGAGGTCGACACCAATTTGCTGCACAATCCCCCGGCGCGCAGCGATGCGCCGATCTGGGCCGATGGACCGGGCGCGGACGAGGATGATGACGTGCTGGATCTGGCCGGCATGGAGATGCCGACCGAGGATGCGCCGCTCGCCGACTGGCTGGCGCTCGCCCGCGAAGGCGCGGAAAAGGCCCGTACCAGCGAGGCGCGCAGCCATGCCGCCCTCTATCGCGCGATCGGCCTTGCTTATGATTTCGCGCTGGTGACCCGCCGATCGGCCGGGGAATATGCCGAACTGCTGGAAGATTATGGCATCAAGGCGCAGGCGCGCAGCCCGATGACCGCCGTCATCAAGCTGGTCTTCGGCGCCACCTATGACAAGACGCGCATCACCGAATATGCGACCGCGCTCGATCATGCCGCGACCGCCAGCCTGTCGGTCGGCAGCTTCGCCGCCTATCTGGCCGGCTATGATGGTGGCCTCAAGGCCCTGGTCCGCGACGAGCGCGCCGCCCGCCGGGCGGACATGCCCGCCCGCCCCGACAAGCGCCAGACCGCCCGCGACACGATGAAATGCGCCACCGCGCTCGATCCGCTGGCCGTCGCCACCGACAATGATGGCCTGGCCGTCGTCGTCGCCCGGCGCGAGGCGGATGGCACGCTGGCGATCGTCGGCGCCCTGCCGGAAGGATCGGACCTGGGCCAGCGCGTGATCCTGGCCGCCGCCGACTGAGATTTTGTCTCGGCGCCGGCCCTCACTCCCAGCCGTGCCGCAAACGCGCCATCTTGGCGTGACATCGCGGCTTTCCAAGTGCATAGGGACATGCCCGCTCTTCGGGCCATGCCTTCCGGACATCGATATCCGCCAGTAACGGGCGGCCCGACCATGCTGCGCTGCATCATAATATTTCACGCGCGCGAAATTTTATTTCGACCAATACTTGAGACGATCCGGTGAGAGGGGCATATAGATGCCCCTAGGACAAGGAGTCGTCTGGCGGTGTTCCAGCGCCTCCTCCGTTTCGGCAACGGCGGGACATTTCCCCGCGGCTAAGAGGTAGGCGAATGACGGCGCTGGCTGATCCCAATATCAAGGAAGTCGATTCAACTGTTCGCGCGGCGCTGGAAGGCGTCCTGGCAAAGGGCGCCCTGCCCGGCGAGAGCGAGGGATTTGATCAGGCGGCCATCGCCGCCGCCGCGGCCTTCCTGGGTCGCACCGCCAATGCGCGCAAGGCCGGCCAGCCCGGCATCGCGATCGAGACGCTGGGCGAAGGCGCCACCGGCCGCTTCATGCGGATCGCGCTGATCAACGACGACATGCCCTTCCTGGTCGATTCGATCGCCACCACCCTGGCGGCGGCCGACATCAGCATTCACCGGCTGCTCCACCCCGTCCTGTCGATATCGCGCGGCGCTGATGGCACCCTGTCCGCGATCCTGGACGATGATGCGCCCGGCGCATTGCGGGAATCGATGATCTATATCGAGGCCGACCGTGCCGACGCAAAGGCGCGCCGCGCGCTCGAAAAGGCGCTGGAAGACACGCTGGCCGACGTCCGCGTCGCCGTGCGCGACTGGCCGCGCATGCAGGAAGCCATGTCGGCCGACGCCAATGCCGTCACCGACGATGAAGGCGCCGCGCTGCTGCGCTGGTTCCTCGCGGGCCATTTCACCCAGATCGGCCATGAACTGTGCAGCCGGGTCGGCACCTCGGAAGAGCGGCTCGGCATCTGCGCGCTGCGCGACAAGCCGATGATCGCGCCGGCCTCGCGCGAGGCCGCCTTCACCTGGTTCGAGGAAGGCAAGCGCAGCCCGCTCATCATCAAGTCCAACATCCTCTCGCGCGTCCATCGCGGTGTGCTGCTGGACCTCATCATCCTGCCGGTGCGCGAGGGCAAGAGCGTCACCGGCCTGTCGATCCACGCCGGCATGTGGACCAGCGCGGCGCTCGCCGCCTCGCCGGAAAAGGTGCCGCTGCTGCGCTCGGCGCTGTCGGCGCTGATGGACAAATATGGCTTCGATCCGGCCGGCCATGCCGGCAAGACGCTGGCCCATGCGCTCACCACCCTGCCGCATGACATTCTGATCGGCTTCGAGCGCGACACGCTGGAGCATCTGGCGCTGACCTTCATGTCGCTGACCGACCGGCCGCGCCCCAAGCTGGTGCTCGCCACCAGCGCGCTGGCCCGTCACCTCTATGCCTTCGTCTGGCTGCCGCGCGATGAACTGTCGACCGCGCGCCGCGTCGCGATTCAGGACATGCTGGCCAAGGCAGCGAATGGCCCGGTATTGAGCTGGTCGATCGCGCTGGAGGAAGGTGGCCTGGCGCTGCTGCGCATCACCCTCGACCTGCGCGATGGCGGCGTCGTGCCCGATGATGCCGCGCTCGATCGTCAGCTCAAGCAGATGGTGCGCGGCTGGCTGCCCGCCGTCGAGGAAGCGCTGGCCGAAAGCGAGGAAGCCGGCCGCGCCGCGGCGCTGGCCCAGCGCTTCGCCCCCGGCTTCCCGATGGCCTATCGCAACGGTGCCGGCCCGGTCGAGGCGGCGGTCGACATCCGCCTGATCCACGGCCTGTCGGGTCCGGGCGACAAGTCGATCCGCATCTATCGCAACCCGGAAGACAGCGCCGAACGGCTGCGCCTCAAGCTCTACAGCCATGACGCCATCGCCCTGTCCGAAGTCGTCCCCGCCTTCGAGAATTTCGGCTTCCGCGTGATCGACGAGATGACCACGGCGATCGACGGCGGCACACTCGGCCATGTCCAGCGCTTCGTGCTGGAACTGCCGGCCGGCGGCGATGCCCAGGCGGTGGTCGACCGCGCCGAAGTGGTGACCGAGGCGATCGCCCAGGTGATCGAAGGCGTCGCCGAAAATGACAGGTTCAACGAACTGATCGTCACTGCCGGCTTCGCGCCGCGCGCGGTGGTGCTGTTCCGCGCGCTGTTCCGCTACCTGCGCCAGACCGGCACCGCCTTTGGCATGGCGACCTTCGCTGACACGCTGCGCCGTGAACAGGGCGTCGCCCGCAATCTTGTCGCCCTGTTCGAAGCGCTGCACGATCCCGCCGCGCAGGACGGCAGCGACAAGGCGACCGCCATCCAGGCGGAGATCGACGCCGGGCTGGAACAGGTCAGCTCGATCGACGAGGATCGCGTGCTGCGCCTGATCCGCGCCGTCATCACCGCGACGCTGCGCACCAACTTCTATGCCCCGGCCGCGGCCGAGGCGCTGGCGTTCAAGATCGACAGCGCGCTCGTCCCCGGCCTACCGGCACCGCTGCCCTGGCGCGAAATCTGGGTCTACAGCCCGCGTGTCGAGGGCATCCATCTGCGCGCCGGCCCGGTCGCCCGTGGCGGCCTGCGCTGGTCCGATCGTCGCGACGATTTCCGCACCGAAATCCTGGGCCTGATGAAGGCGCAACGTGTCAAGAACGCTGTCATCGTGCCCACCGGCGCGAAGGGCGGCTTCTACCCCAAGCAACTGCCCAATCCGCAGGTCGACCGTGATGCCTGGTTCGCTGAAGGCACGGAAAGCTATCGCATCTTCATCCGCACCCTGCTGTCGATCACCGACAATATCGTGAAGAACAAGGTGAAGCACCCCGCCCAGGTGGTGGTGCGCGACGGCGACGATCCCTATTTCGTGGTCGCCGCCGACAAGGGCACCGCGACCTTCAGCGACGTCGCCAATGCGATCGCGCTGGAGCGGGACTTCTGGCTGGGCGACGCCTTCGCCAGCGGCGGTTCCAACGGCTATGACCACAAGGCGATGGGCATCACCGCCAAGGGCGCCTGGATCAGCGTCCAGCGTCACTTCGCCGAAATGGGCGTCGATGTGCAGAGCGAGCCGGTCAAGGTCGTGGGCTGCGGCGACATGTCGGGCGACGTGTTCGGCAACGGCATGCTGCTCAGCAAGGCGATCAAGCTGGTCGCCGCCTTCGACCATCGCCACATCTTCCTCGACCCCAGTCCCGATCCGGCCAAGAGCTGGGAAGAGCGCAACCGCATGTTCGCCCTCCCCCGCTCCAGCTGGGAGGATTATGACAAGTCGCTGATCTCCGAAGGCGGCGGCGTGTTCGCCCGCAGCCTCAAGAAGATCCCGCTCACCCCGCAGGTTCAGGAAATCCTGGGCGTGATCGAAAGCGAGATGGAGCCGACCGCGCTCATCTCCGCCATCCTCAAGAGCCCCAACGACCTGCTGTGGTTCGGCGGCATCGGCACCTATGTGAAGGCCGCCGCGCAGAGCCATGGCGATGTCGGCGACCCGGCCAATGACCGGCTGCGCGTCAACGCCGAACAGCTGCGCGTCAAGGTGGTGGGCGAAGGCGCGAACCTTGGCACCACACAGGCCGGGCGCATCGCCTTCTCGCTCCATGGCGGGCGGATCAACACCGACTTCATCGACAATAGTGCTGGCGTCGACTGTTCGGATAATGAGGTCAACATCAAGATCGCGCTGAACAAGGAAATGGCGGAAGGCCGCCTGCCCTTCGACAAGCGCAATGCCCTGCTCGAAAGCATGACCGACGCGGTCGGCGCGATCGTGCTGGAGGATAACCGGCTTCAGGCGCTCGGCCTGTCGATCGCCGAAAGCGGCGGCGCGGCGGACCTTGCCTCCTATGTCCGCCTGATCGAGACGTTCGAGGAAACCGGCCGTCTCGACCGCCAGGTCGAGGGGCTGGCCGCCAATGACCAGTTGCTGCGGCGGGGCCAGGATGGCCAGGGCCTCACCCGCCCCGAACTCGCCGTGCTGCTCTCCACCGCCAAGCTGGCGCTGCAGGACGCGATCGAACATGGCGACCTTGCGACCGATCCCAGCATGGGCGCGGAACTGGCCGCCGCCTTCCCTGCCGCGATGCAGGAGAAGGAAGCCGATGCGATCGCGGCCCATGCGCTCAAGAAGGAGATCATCGCCACCAAGGTTGCGAACCGCATCGTCAACCGCCTCGGCATCATCCATCCCTTCGAACTGGCGGAAGAAGAGGGCTGCTCGCTCGCCGATCTGGCCGGCGCCTTCCTGATCGCCGAGCGCCTCTACGACATTCGCACCCTGTGGGCGGATATCGACGCGGCCGACATGTCGGAAGCCGCCCGCCTGGCCCTGTTCGGCGACATCGCCAGCGGCATGCGCGCGCAGATCGCCGATATCCTGCGCAGCGTGCCCGCCGGCACGCTGCCGGACGCCGGCCATGCGATCCTGGCCAAGGGCGTCGAGGCGCTCGCCAACCAGGTCGATGACCTGCTCACCAGCGAAGCGCTGCGTCGCGTCACCGCCGTTACCGATCGCCTGCTCTCGCTCGGTGCGCCCGAGACGTTGGCAGTGCGCACCGCCGGCCTGTTCAAGCTGGACGGCGCGGTCGGCATCGCCGCGCTCGCCGGTCGCCTGAAGATGGACGAGATCGCGCTGACCCGCGCCTTCACCCATCTGGGCGAGGCTGTCGGCATCGACTGGGTCCAGTCGGCCGCCGCCCGCATGGAACCGACCGATCCGTGGGAGCGCCTGCTCATCTCCGGCGTCGCGCGCGACATGCAGCAGGTGCGGCTCGACTTCCTGGCCCAGGGCGGCATGAAGACGGGTGGCAAGGACGTGTCCGATCATGTCGAGAAATGGCTGATCGAGCGCGGTGCGCGCATCCAGCAGTTCCGCGCCCTGGTGCAGCGCGCCAAGGCAGCGGCATCGCCCAATGTCGCGATGCTGGCGGAAATCGCCGGTCAGGCCCGCGGCCTGCTCGGCCGCTGAGGCCATCGCCCCTTCCCGTCAGAGGGAAGGGGTTTCAGCACCCCAGAAAAAGGCGCCCGATCCAATGATCGGGCGCCTTTTTCTTTTCTGTGCCTTCGATGCGATCAGCGCGGATCGGCGGGCAGCGGCTGCACCATCAGCGGCTTGGGCGCCGGTGCGGGGGCCGTTTCGGGTGCCGGCGCAGCAGCAGGCGCAGGTGCCGGCTCTGCAGCAACCGGGGCAGCAGCGGCCGGCGCGTCGGCTACCGGCTTGTCCTTGCCCGGCACGCGCAGCCCCGGACCATAGACCGGTGTCACGCCCGGCGTGTAGCGACCGTGCAGTGCCTCGATTTCCGCCTTGCGCTGGTTGAGATAGAGGTCGCGATAGCTGCCATAGGGGTTGTCGTCGGAACGGATCGCCTGGATGCGCTCGTCGAACGCCGCGCGCTCGCCCAACTGGTCCAGCACCGCCATCGGGATAACGACCGTGGGCTGGTTGAAGGGCTTGCCGACCGCGAAGGGCAGGATCATCTTGTCGACCGTGTCGCCGATGATGTCGCGCAGCGTCGTCGGGCCGACCAGCGGCAGATACATGTACGGCCCCGGCCCCACGCCATAGAAGCCCAGCGTGTTCGCGAGGCCATTGGGGCGATAGGGCAGGTTGAACGGCTTGCGCTTGGCAACGTCGAACAGGCCGACAAAGCCCAGCGTCGTGTTGATCGCGAAGCGGCCGGCCGTCTCGAACGCCTTGCCCGGCTTGAACTGCAGCATATAGGCCGCGAACACGACCGGTTCGCCCAGGTTCGAGAAGAAGTTGCGCAGCCCCTTGCGCACCGGGCGCGGCAGGCCCTTGTTATAGGCCTTGGCCACCGGCTCGATCAGCGCCTTGTCGACCGCCTGGACCGCCTCGAAAGACTGTTCGTTGATCGCGGCGAAGGGATCGCGCTTGCGCAGCCCGGTGTCGCCGGTCACGACGATCGCATTGGGATCGACCGGCACCTCTTCCTTGGGCTGCGCCGCGATCGGGCTCAGCGTCGGCAGCACGACCGGCGGCGGATAGGGGCTGTCGGGCGTGGGCGTCTGTGCTGGCGCCTGTGCGGGCTGGAGCGGATCGGCAGGGACCGTCTGGGGCGTTTCCGCCGGCGCAGGCGCCACGGCCGCAGCCGGCACCACCGGAGCGCCGCTGTCCACGACCTCCCCCTGTCCCGCCATCAGCATCATTCCAGTGGCGGCAACCGAAAGCAGCATAAATCGTCCCTTGTCACGGCCCCGTCTGGACGACGGGCCCAACGGCCAGCAACGGCCTGGATAAGGGCCGATAAACAGACATCGCATCCCCGCGACATCGCTGTCCAAGCTGATTTCGCTAGGGGGGCGTGCCGCACCCGTCAAGTATGGTGGTCAAGCAGGAGGCGGCAGGCGGAGACGCGCGTGCGGCGCTTTGGTTCCCGAACGCTTACATTTTGATACATTTTTCCTGTTGCGAGCGGTTTGCAATTGCGAGTCGTTCGCGTTATTCGGGCCACCTCATTTCCCACAGGACTCGCCCTTCTCTCGATGCACGCTCCCGCCCGCGCCCAGCCCAAGAAAAAGAAGAGCGCCAAGGCATTCTGGCTGAAGCAGCTGCATACCTGGCATTGGGTGAGTTCGGCGATCAGCCTGATCGGCCTGCTGCTCTTTGCCTTCACCGGCATCACCCTCAACCATGCCGCCGATGTCGAGGGTTCGCCCCAGACCGTCGAAAAAAGCGCCACCC
>NZ_NOIW01000154.1:0-9493 GCF_002708645.1 Sphingobium sp. IP1 | reverse complement strand
GTTGTCGAAAAGTCGTATCATTGATAATGGTGATGGTTTTGCAGAAGAAGACTGTAGCGTCGCGTTTGAGCGCCGTGCATCTATTTATATTAAAGATAGAGCGCCCGCCGGCAGCATCAGAACCCTCTACGTCGGAGGCGTAAGATGTGTATAAGAAACAGCCCCCCGCCTGCGGGAGGGGAGCAGGTAAGAAAAATGACCACGACCTCCCCCGATCTTTCTGGCGCCACCTTCGTCAATATCGGCGAGCGCACCAATGTCACCGGCTCCGCCAAGTTCAAGAAGCTGATCATGGCCGGCGACTATGCCGCGGCGATCGACATCGCCCGCGAGCAGGTCGAAAATGGCGCGCAGATCGTCGACGTGAACATGGACGAGGGCCTGCTCGACGCGGTCGAGGCGATGACCACTTTCCTGAAGCTCATGACATCGGAACCGGATATCAGCCGCGTGCCGGTGATGATCGACAGTTCCAAATGGGAAGTGATCGAGGCGGGCTTGAAATGCGTCTCCGGCAAGCCGGTGGTCAACTCGATCAGCATGAAGGAGGGCGAGGAGGCCTTCCTGCATCATGCGAAACTCTGCATGGCCTATGGCGCGGCCGTGGTCGTCATGGCCTTCGACGAAACCGGCCAGGCCGACACCCAGGCCCGCAAGGTCGAGATTTGCGAGCGCGCCTACAAGCTGCTGATGACGATCGGCTTCCCGCCCGAGGACATCATCTTCGATCCCAATATCTTCGCCGTCGCGACGGGAATCGAGGAGCATAACAACTACGGCGTCGACTTTATCGAGGCCTGCCGCGAGATCAAGAAGCGCTGCCCGCACGTCCATATCTCGGGCGGCCTGTCCAACTTCTCCTTCTCCTTCCGCGGCAACGAACCGGTGCGCCGGGCGATGCACTCGGTCTTCCTCTATCACGCCATCCCCGCCGGCCTCGACATGGCGATCGTCAATGCCGGCCAGCTCGACGTCTATGACGCGATCGACCCGGCGCTGCGCCAGGCGTGCGAGGATGTGCTGCTGAACAGCGATCCCGAAGCCGGCGACCGCCTCGTTGCGCTCGCGGAAAGCTTCAAGGGCAAGGACGCCGCATCGGAAAAGGCCGCGCAGGAATGGCGCGGCTGGCCGGTCGCCAAGCGCCTCGAACATGCGCTGGTCAAGGGCATCGACATGTACGTCGTGGAAGACACCGAGGAATGCCGCCTCGCCGCCGAAAAACCGATCCAGGTGATCGAAGGCCCGCTGATGGACGGCATGAACGTGGTCGGCGACCTGTTCGGCGCGGGCAAGATGTTCCTGCCCCAGGTAGTGAAATCCGCCCGCGTCATGAAGAAGGCGGTGGCGCATCTGCTCCCCTATATCGAGGCCGCCAAGGAACCCGGCGCCAAGGGCAAGGGCAAGATCATCATGGCCACCGTCAAGGGCGACGTCCATGACATCGGCAAGAATATCGTCGGCGTCGTGCTCCAGTGCAACGGCTTCGAGGTGATCGACATGGGCGTGATGGTGCCCTGGCAGGACATCATCAAGGCCGCGAACGAGAATGACGCCGACATGATCGGCCTGTCCGGCCTCATCACCCCCTCGCTCGACGAGATGGTGACGGTGGCGGCGGAAATGCAGCGCGCCAACATGACCATGCCGCTGCTGATCGGCGGCGCGACCACTTCGCGCGTCCACACCGCGCTGCGCATCGACCCGGCCTTCACCGGCCCGGTCGTCCATGTGTTGGACGCCAGCCGCGCCGTCGGCGTCGCCACCGCCCTGGTCTCCGAAACGCAGAAGGCCGATTTCGTCCAGAAGACCAAGGACGATTATGAGCATGTCCGCGTCGCCCGCGCGAACAAGGGGCAGAGCCAGCTCCTGTCGCTCGAGGACGCCCGCGCCAACGCCTTCGAAATGGACGAGAGCCTGAAGGCACCGCGCCCGCTGCTGCCCGGCACCCACCGCTTCCCCGACTGGGATCTGAAGGATCTGGTCAATTATATCGACTGGACCCCCTTCTTCCGTGCCTGGGAACTGGCCGGCAATTATCCCGCCATCCTGGAGGACGAGATTGTCGGCGAAAGCGCCCGCAGCCTGTTCGCCGATGCGCAGAAGATGCTGGGCAAGATCATCGACGAGAAATGGCTGACCGCGCGCGGTGTCGCGGGCCTGTGGCCGTGCCGTCGTCAGGGCGACGACATCATCGTCCATGTCGAGGACGAGAAGCACTACACCCTGCCGATGCTGCGCCAGCAGATCGCCAAGCGCGAAGGCCGGGCGAATATGTGCCTCGCCGACTTCATCAGCCATGATGGCGACTGGATGGGTGGCTTTGCCGTGTCGATCCATGGCATCGAGCCGCATCTGGCCCGCTTCAAGAATGCGATCGACGACTATTCGGATATCCTGCTCAAGGCGCTGGCCGACCGTCTCGCCGAAGCCTTCGCCGAACGTCTCCACCATTATGTCCGCACCGCGCTCTGGGGCTATGCCGAGGGCGAGCAGCTGACCAACGAGGCGCTGATCAAGGAAGAATATCGCGGCATCCGCCCGGCGCCCGGCTATCCGGCCTGCCCGGAACATAGTCTGAAGCCGATCCTGTTCGAGATGCTGGACGCCCATCATGCGACCGGCGCGACCCTGACCGAAAGCTTCGCCATGCTGCCGACCGCGGCGGTCAGCGGCTTCTATTTCGGCCACCAGCAGGCCGAATATTTCGGCGTCGCCCGCGTCGGCCGCGACCAGCTCGAAGATTATGCCCAGCGCCGCGGCATCGACCTGGAAACCGCCGAACGCTATCTGCGCCCGAACCTGGACTGACGCCCGGCGCCTCCCTCCATCGGGGGTGGTCGCCTGCTTCCCCATGCCCGGCGGTGCCATGCGCGCCTCCGGGTAATTGCGGTCTTGCGCGCGGGGGGCGGTCGATGGCTAAGTGCCGCCGACGACAGGCATGGGGGCAGGATGGCACGGCATCTCGACGAGCGGACGTTGCGGGTGGTCGGCTGGATCGCGACCGTCACCGCCATCCTCATGTATGGTTCCTATCTGGACCAGATCCGGATGAACCTGGCCGGGGACAAGGGATCGGTGATCCAGCCGCTGGCGACCGTGCTCAATACCTGTCTGTGGGCGGCCTATGGCTGGCTGCACAAGGACAAGGATTGGCCGATCATCGTCGCCAATGTGCCCGGCATCATCCTGGGCGCGACTTGCCTCTACACCGCGCTTTAGGGCTGATCTTTACCCGGTTTGCTTGAAACTAAGTCGCAATTGCATTCATGTTGCAGATGCGTAATAGGCTGGGCTTTCGGATGGCAGCCAACGGAGCCCAGGTGACCAAGCGCATATTGTTCCAGATCCACTGGTTCCTGGGGATCACTGCCGGTCTGGTGCTGGCGCTGATGGGCGTGACCGGCGCGACCATGAGCTTCGAGGACGAGATCAGCGAGGCGTTGTCGCCGCGCCTCTATGCGCCCGGCGTGCCTTCCAAACCCGACCTGTCGCCCGACCAGTTGATCGCCAGGGTGCAGGCCGACAATCCGGGCTATTATATCGCGCGGCTGGATTGGGAAATGGCGCGCGACCGGTCGCACAGCGTGCGCCTGTCGTCGAGCGAAGGGCGCGGCCGCAAGCAGGGGCAGGTCGATCGAGCCACCGGCGCTTGGCTGGGCGCACCGGCGGGCGAAGGCTTTTTCCATCTGATGGACGATCTGCATCGCTGGCTGGCGCTGCCGGGCGGCGGCAATGGCATTGGTCGGCAGATCACCGCCTTCAGCGCGATTGCGCTGATCTTCTTCGCTCTGTCCGGCCTTTATCTGCGCTGGCCGCGGCAGGCGCTGGACTGGCGCGCCTGGCTGGTGCTCGACCTGCGCAAGACCGGGCGCAACCTGTGGCGCGCGCTGCATGTCGTGATCGGCACCTGGGTGTTGCTCTTCTATCTGCTGAGTGCGCTCACCGGCCTGTGGTGGAGCTATGACTGGTATCGGCAGGGGGTGATATACGGCCTGACCGGCAAGACGCCGAGCGAGGAAGGGCGGCGTTCGGAAAAGCGCGACGGGATCGCGCCGCGACCGCCGATCGACCCGGCCTGGACCGCCTTCCGCCGCGCCACCGGCAATGACTATATCTGGGTGCGGATCACCCAGCCGGCGCCGTCGCAGCCGATGAAGACGATCAGCTTCGACGCCCGGCCCGAAGGCGCGCGCCATCTGCGCCAGACCGACAAATATAGCTATGATCCGGCCAGCTATGCGCTGGAGAAGCGCGATCTCTATGATCGCCGGCCGCTGGGCGTGATCATCACCCAGAGCGTCTATGAACTGCATCGCGGCGCCTTTTTCGGGCTGCCCGGCCGGATCATCATGATGCTGACCAGCCTCACCATGCCGCTGTTCACGGTGACCGGCTTCCTGCTCTATCTCTCGCGCCGCAAGCGCAAGCAGGCGGCGCGGGCGCTGGCCGGCGATGTCGCGACGGTTGCAGGCGGCGACATCGGCGGCGGCGACCTGCTGATCGCCTATGCCAGCCAGACCGGGACGGCCGAGATCCGCGCGCGCAACGCGGCGCAGGCGCTGGCCCATGGCGGGGTGCGGGCACAGGTGGTGCCGGTCGGCCGGCTGACGCGCGACATGCTGGCAGGGGCGCAGCGCATCCTGTTCGTCGTTTCGACCTATGGCGAGGGTGAGCCGCCGGACATGGCGCGCGGCTTTGCCAGCCGGTTGCTGCGTGGCGGGGCGATCGATCTTGGCCATCTCCATTATGGCGTGCTGGCGATCGGCGACCGGGAATATCCCGATTTCTGCGCCTTCGGCATCGCGGTCGACGGCTGGATGGTGGGGGCGGGCGCGCAGCCGCTCTTCCCGCTGATCGCCATGGGGCATGAAGATGAAGCGGCGGAGCGGGCCTGGCACGATGCGCTGCATGATCTGGGCGCAGGTGAGGGCGATCGGGGCCAGATGGTGATCCCGTTCACGCCGTGGCGACTGGTGGCGCGCCATGCGCTCAATCCGGACAGCCCGGCGCTCACCGCCTATCATCTGCAGTTCGAGCCGGTGGGTACGGATGTGCCCGAATGGCAGGCGGGCGATATCGTGGAACTGCAGCCCTGCAACGCGCCCGAGGCGGTCGAGGCGCTGCTGGCCAGCCAGGCGCCCGAGGGCGACCTGATCGCGGTGCCGGCGGCGTTGCGGGCGGAACTGGCACGCGCGATGCTGCCCGAAGCCGGAACCCCGCTCACCATGGCAGAAGCGCGGGCGCTGCGCCCGCTGCCGGCGCGCGAATATTCGGCGGCGTCGATCATGGCCGATGGCGTGCTGGACCTGGTGGTGCGGCAGGTGCGCGATGGGGACGGGCGGCTGGGCATCGGCTCGGGCTGGCTGACCGCGCATATGGCGCCGGGCGAGACGACGATGATGCGGGTGCGGCCCAATCCGGGCTTCCGCACCGATCCGGCGTCGCGCGGCGCGATGATCCTGATCGGCAATGGCACCGGCATTGCCGGGCTGCGTGCCCATCTGCGCGCTGCCGCCCATGACGGGATGGGCGGCCACTGGCTGCTGTTCGGCGAGCGCAGCCGGGCGCATGAGCGTTATTTCGATGCGGAATTGTCGGCCTGGCTGGCGGACGGCACGCTGGCACGGCTGGACCGCAGCTTCTCACGCGATGCGGATTGCGGCCGCTATGTCCAGCATCTGCTGGCGGACGCCGGCGCGGAACTGCGCGAACGGATCGGCCAGGGCGCGACCATCCTGGTCTGCGGCAGCCTGGAAGGCATGGCGCAGAGCGTCCATGAGGCGCTGATCGCGATCCTGGGCGAGGCGACGCTCAACGATCTGGCCGAGGCCGGCCGCTACAAGCGCGACGTCTATTGAGGGCGGATTGGAAGCGACCAGAAGCTGCCATTGTCACCCCGGCCTTGAGCCGGGGTCCCGCTTCTTTATCTGTTGCATAGAAAAGTGGGATGCCGGGTCAAGCCCGGCATGACGGATGTGGGTAGGGCGGCTAACGACCATTTTTGGTCGTTCAGTCAGATGATCCGCAACGCTGGGTCCGGCCACTCATTCAGATTACAAGTTGAAAGCTGCATGATCAAATGTGGTGGTTAAGTGCCGCTCGGAAGGTTTTCATGATCGTCAGCTATCCTGCCCCGGAACTTCACGTCCGGCTGATCAATATCCTGCTCGGCGTCACTCCACCGAAGTTGGGCCGCATCAACGACTTCGCTCCCCATGTGAGCAACGAAAGCGGTGGTCAGTGCAGCTTTGTGGCGCTCATATTCAGCCAGGTTTGGATTGACGTTGTCGGCAAGCAGAAGCCATTCAACGAACTGTCCCGCATGAACCGGGCCGCTTGGCGGAATGAGGTTTGTAACGTGAAGCGGCTCTCCCCGCTTCATGCATCCGCAGAACCCCCAAACGACGCACGCCGTGTGCATCAGCCCGTCAAAACCCGTCTTGCTCATTTGAGACGTTTAGCTGTTTCCCAAATTGTCCGCCACTTGACGATTGTTGCCAAATGATTTTTCCATGCAACGTCAGCTTTCGCCGATCATCTGCCCAGAAGCAGACTGTCGACCTTCCACCCATTCCCGCCCTCTGGGGCGCCACCCCGCCTGAAGTCGGCCTCAGTCGGCGAGCATCGCGGCGAGGGTGGGGGTCATATATTCCTGGCCGCCGGTTTCGGTGCGCAGGATGAGGCGGGCGGCGAGGTTGTGGCGGGTGGCGAGGGCCATGCCGCGATCGGCGCCCAGCACGGTGATCGCGGTCGCCCAGGCGTCGGCCAGCATGGCAGAGGTGTGGAGCACGGTGACGGCGGCGACGCCCTCCGCAATGGGCGCGCCGGTCGCGGGATCGATGCTGTGCGACAGGCGGCGATCGCCCTCCATCCGGTAACGGCGATAATCGCCCGAACTGGCCATGGAAAGGCCGCAGAGCGCGACCCGCAGCGTCGGGAGGTCGAGGCCCGGCGGCACTTCGGCATCGACCCACCAGGGCTGGATATCGGGCTTCACCCCCTCGCCGCGCAGTTCGCCGCCAATCTCGATCAGGAAATTGATGAGGCCGAGGGCGCGCAGGCAGGCCGCGACCGCATCGACGGCATAGCCCTTGGCAATGCCGGAAAAATCGAGCGCGACGTCGGCGGTGCGGCGGGCGCGGTCGCCATTGAGTTCGATGCAGGTCCAGGGCGCGATCGAGGCGGTGGCGCTACCGCCGGCGAGGGCCGGGCCGAAGCCCCAGCGCGCGACGATGCCGCCGATCGCCGGGTCGAAGGCGCCGTTCGACAGGCGGGCCATGGCAAGGCCCGCGCGCAGCACGCCCATCATCGCGGGCGGCAGGCGGGTCCATTGGCCGATCGGGCTGCGGTTGAAGCGGCTGATGTCGGAGCCGGCTTCCCAATTGCTCATCTCGTTGATGACGGCAGCCAGCACGGCCTCGACATGGGTTTGGCAGTCGGCGGGCGGATCGACGATGCGGGCCGACCATGTGGTGCCCATGGTCGGTCCGCCCAAAGCGACGATAGCGCCCTGACGCTGGCGCCCGGCAAATTGCTCGGGCGACAGGTCGGGCGCTATCGCGATCCGGACGGGATGGCCGGCGGGCCGGGTCAGGGCGCCAGCACTTCCAGCGTGGTGATGTAGGAGGCGCGCTTCTGCGGCGGGCCGGCCGGCGGTGCAGGCGGTGCGCCCTCCGGCTTGCCGCCCTGCGCGCCCGGACCACCGGGACCGCCGGGGCCACCTTCACGGCCACCGCCGGTGCTGGCGTTCAGCCAGTACATGCCGGGGGCGCCCCATTTGACGGCCAGCTTGCCATCCTTGTCGGTGACGAGGTCCATCTGGCCCAGCGCATCGCGATAGCGGATGCCG
This sequence comes from Sphingobium sp. IP1, assembly GCF_002708645.1. Taxonomy (NCBI): domain Bacteria; kingdom Pseudomonadati; phylum Pseudomonadota; class Alphaproteobacteria; order Sphingomonadales; family Sphingobiaceae; genus Sphingobium; species Sphingobium sp. IP1. The sequence goes on along the minus strand of NZ_NOIW01000154.1, from coordinate 1,644 downwards.
CCGGGAATGACGGTGACCTTGAGGTCGGCGGCGGGCTTGCCGTCGAGCAGGAACTGGAAGGTCGCGGTCTCGCCCGACACCAGGTCATTGGGATGGGTCACCGGGACCAGTTCGATGCCGGTGCCGGTCGGCTTGAAGATGGTGCTGGTCGGCGCGCCCAGCGTCACGAAGATCTCGTTGCGGTTGCTCGCCTCGGCGGTCTGGACATTGGTGGCGCCGGCGGGGATCGCCTGGGCCAGATTGGCCTTGGTGGTGCCGCGCGGCAGGCGCTCCTGCTTGCCGTTGAGGGTGTAGCTGCCCATCACCATGGTCGAGACATTGGCGATGCGATAGGTGCCGGGCTTGGTCAGATGCACGTCGAAGGTCGAGCGATATTTGCCGGTGGCGGCATTTTCGATCTTGCCGGTGGTGCCATCCGGCTCGGTCACGGCGATGCCGTCGGTGCGCATCGGGAAATGTTCGAAATAGAAGAGGTCGTTGGAGACCGCCGCGTCGACCGTCACCCAGCTGTCGGTGCCCGACAGGGTGGTGGAGGAGGGCAGCATCCACTGGCGGTGCGCCTGGGCCGCGCCGGAGAGCATCAGGGCGGCAAGCGCGCCCGCGATCAGATATTTGGCTTTCATGGTCTTTGTCCCCTGTTACTTGCCGAAGCTGACGCTGACGGCGCCGAGTTCGCTGCTGCCCTGTGCCTTGGCGGCGACGCCGGGCTTGGCCGGCCAGGTGAAGGGCAGGCGGACCAGTTCGCGGCCGCCGACTTCACGGGCGGCTTCCACCACCAGCGTATATTTGCCCGGACCCAGGGCGCCGAGCGGCCCCTTGCCGGCGGTGAAGGCGATCTTCTGGTCGCCCGGCGCGCGGGTCGCGCCCGACACGCCATCGGCCGGGAAGCTCATCGTGCGGCCGGACACGCGCCACCACTGGCGAATGTCGCGCAGCCATTTTGTGCCTTCGCCCTTGGCCTTGTCGACATCATACCAGACCGCGAGCGTGCGGGGGGCGGCGCCCTCCTTCTCCAGCCAGATGGCGACATAGGGGCGGTGATATTCGGCGACCGACAGGCGCGGGATATTGACCGTGACGGTCATGGTCTGCGCGGCGGCCGGCGCGGCCAGCGCGCCGGTGGCGCCGAGCGCGGCACCGCCGGACAGGATGAGCTTGGGACTGATCTGCATGGAAAGATGGACCCCCGTTAGTGGATGAAGAGGATGGCGAGCAGCGCGGGCAGCGCAAGCCCGATCGCGACCAGCGGCCAGGTGCTCGGCCGCTTGGCGGCGTGAAGCTGGAGCAGCAGCAGGCCGGTCAGCGCGAACAGGAAGCAGGCGACGGCGAAGATATCGATGAACCATTTCCACACGGTGCCGGCATTGCGGCCCTTGTGCAGGTCGTTGAGATAGCTGACCCAGCCACGGCTGGTCGCTTCGCTGGTGACCTTGCCGTCATGCCGGTCGATCGACACCCAGCCATCGCCGCCGGGACGCGGCAGGGCGAGATAGACTTCGTCCGCCGACCATTCCGCCTCGCCCGCGCCGCTCTGGCCGATTTCCTTTTCGACCCATTGGGCGATCGGGGCGGGCAGGGGCTTCTTGGCATCGGGCGCGTCATCGGCCGCGACCAGCTTCAGCAGCGGGGCGGGCAGGGTGGCGC
>NZ_NOIW01000153.1:0-9976 GCF_002708645.1 Sphingobium sp. IP1 | reverse complement strand
CCGCCGACACGCCGGCCAGTTCGGGATCATCCTGGATGCGACGGACGAAAATGCCCTCGGTCAGCACCAGTAGCCGCGTCTTCGCGCTGACCTTGCTGTCCATCCGCGTGGGCAGCAATGCGGTGCTGGTGGCGCCGCCGGGCGCGGGCAAGACGACGGCGGTGGCGCCGGCGCTGCTCGACCAGCCTTGGTGCGAGGGGCAGGTGCTGCTGCTGTCGCCGCGCCGCCTTGCCGCGCGGGCAGCGGCCGAGCGGATTGCCGAAATGCTGGGCGAACAGCCCGGCGGCACGGTCGGCTATGCCACGCGGATGGACAGCAAGGTCAGCGCGAAGACGCGGCTACTGGTGCTGACCGAGGGCATTTTCGTCCGTCGCATCCAGGATGATCCCGAACTGGCCGGCGTGTCGGCGGTGCTGTTCGATGAAGTGCATGAGCGCAGCCTGGACAGCGATTTCGGCCTGGCGCTGGCGCTCGACGCGCAGGCGGCGCTGCGCCCGGACCTGCGCATCCTGCCGATGTCGGCCACGCTCGACGGGGCGCGTTTCTCCACCCTGCTCGATGGCGCGCCGGTGATCGAGAGCGAGGGCAAGATCCAGCCGCTGGCGTTGCGTCCTATCGGCCGCCATGCCGAAAAGCGGATCGAGGATGAGATGGCGGCCGCCATCCGCCGCGCGCTGGAGGAGGAGGCGGAGGGCGACCTGCTCGCCTTCCTGCCCGGCGTCCGGGAAATCGAGCGCACCGCCGAACGGATCGAGGGTGGCGCGTTCGAGGTCCACATGTTGCACGGCAGCCTGGAACCGGCGGCCCAGCGCGCCGCCATCCGTCCCTCCCGCGAGGGGCGGCGCAAGGTGATCCTCGCCACCTCGATCGCAGCCAGGCGTCGGCGACCCAGCGTGCCGGCCGTGCCGCGCGCCAGCGGCCGGGTGTCGCCTATCGCCTGTGGGAAGCGGCAGCGACGGCGGGCATGCCACCCTTCGACCCGCCCGAAATATTGGAAAGCGATCTTTCCAGCCTGCTGCTCGACTGCGCGCTGTGGGGCGTGAGCGATCCGGCCAGCCTGCGCTGGCTCGACGCGCCACCCGCCGCCGCCGTGGCCGAGGCGCGCAAGCGACTGACCGCCCTGGAGGCGCTCGACGCCGACGGCCGCATCACCCCCCATGGCAAGGCGCTCGCCACCCTGCCGCTAGCGCCGCGCATCGCCCATATGCTGGTGCGCGCCGGTGAGCGCGGCCTCGCCCGCACAGCCGCCGAGATCGCGGTCCTGCTGGGCGAACGCGGCCTGGGCGGGCAGGATACCGACCTCACCCTGCGGCTCCAGCGCTGGCGGCGCGAGGGCGGCAAGCGGGCCGAAGCAGGACGCGGCCTCGCCAAGCGCTGGGCCAGGCTGGTCGATGCCCGGTCGCCCGCAGAAAGCGGACTGCACGATGTCGGCCTCTGCCTGGCCCTTGCCTTTCCCGATCGCGTCGCCAAGCGCCGCTCCGCCGATGGCGCGGACTGGGCCAGCGTGGGCGGGCGCGGCTTCCGGCTCGATCCGCTCTCGCCGCTGGCCAGCGAAGCATGGCTGGCGGTGGGCGAAGTGCAGGGCAGCGCGGCGGGCGCGCGCATCCTGTCGGCCGCTCCCATCGGCGAGTCGGAGGTGATCGCCTTGTTCGGCGAGCGCATCGCCGAGCATCGCACGGTAAAATTCCGCGCTGCCAATGGTGGGATCGAGGCACTGCGCGAGCGTCGACTGGGCGCGGTGCGCCTGTCTTCCGGCTCCGACGACCGGCCCGACCCCGATGCCGTGGTCGCCGCGCTGGTCGATGGCGTGCGGCAGGGCGGCCTTGCCCTCCTCCCCTGGTCGGAAGCCGCACAATCGCTGCGGATGCGGGCGGACTTTGCCGGGATCGAGGCGCTGTCGGACAGCGCGCTGATCGACACGCTGGACGAATGGTTGCCGCCGCTGCTGGCGGGCAAGCGCCGCCTGTCCGACATCGACCGCTCGCAGCTATCGGGCGTCCTTGAAACGCTGATCGGCTGGGACGGCAAGCAGCAGCTCGACCGGCTCGCTCCGCCCGATTTCCGGTCACCCGCCGGCTCCACCCATGCGATCGACTATGCGGCCGAGGGCGGCCCGCGCGTGGAATTGCGGGTGCAGGCGCTGTTCGGCCTGTCGCAGCATCCGACCGTCGGCAACCAGCGCATCCCGCTGGTCCTCTCGCTCACCTCGCCGGCCGGCCGGCCGATCCAGACGACGCGCGACCTGCCCGGATTCTGGGCCGGCAACTGGCGCGACGTGGCCAAGGAAATGCGCGGCCGCTATCCCCGCCACCCCTGGCCCGACGATCCGGCAAGCGCCAATGCCACATTGCGCACCAAAAATGCGGACGCGCGCCGGAACTCTTGACTTCACGGCGACCGCTGGTGCAACGCACAATGACGATTTTACGGAGTTTCATCGCGATGACCGCGCGCATTTACCAGATCCAGAAGAACGCCCTCCAGTCCGGCAAGGCGCTGACTCACAAGTGGGTGCTGGAATATGCGCCCGCCGAAGCGAAGAAGGCCGATCCGCTGACCGGCTGGGCCGGCTCGGGCGACACCAAGCAGCAGCTGAAGCTCAGCTTCTCCTCGCAGGACGCTGCCGTCGCCTATGCCGAGCGCGAGAAGATCGCCTACACCGTCATCGCGACCCCGCCCAAGACGCTGAAAATTCAGGCCTACGCCGACAATTTCCGCTGATCCTTCAGCCCGTTCGAGGCTGGAATAGCAGAGCGCGGCGCGACACGGCGCGCCGCGAACAAGGCATTTTGCCCCAGATGCTGCCCGATTGACGCCTTATTCGCTTGCCAAAGAGCGGCGTGCGGCGGCAAAAGCCGTGCTTTCATGGAAAGATTGAAGAGATAATGACCGATCGCAGCGAGATTTTCGACAGCGTCGCAGCGCAGATCGCCTCCTTCAACAAGAAGGGCGTCGACCTGACCGAAGCCACCACCTTTGCCGGCGACCTGGAATGGGACAGCCTGACCGTGATGGATTTCGTCGCCGCCATCGAGGACGAGTTCGACATCATCATCACCATGAACATGCAGGCCGAGATCGAGACCGTGGGCCAACTGGTCGACGCGGTCGCCAAGCTCAAGACCGCCTGAGAATTTTACGCCGTTCGTCCTGAGTAACTGCTGAGCGAAGTCGAAGCAGCGTATCGAAGGATCGGGGACCAGCGCGAAGTGCTTCGATATGGGCCTTCGACAAGCTCAGTCCCTACTCAGCACGAACGGGTTGAGGAACAAGATCATGACCGACGCCGCCATCGCCACCGAAACCCGCGATCTCTTCTCCAAGTTCGATCCGCTGATCAACGAGCGCGAGGCGCTGCTGGCGACGGGCGTGCGCGATCCCTATGCGATCGTCATGGATCAGGTGCTCTCGCCCACGCGCGCGATCATCAAGGGCAAGGAAACCATCCTGCTCGGCACCTATAATTATATGGGCATGACCTTCGACCCCGACGTGGTCGAAGCCGGCAAGAAGGCGCTGGACGAGTTCGGCGCCGGCACCACCGGCAGCCGCGTCCTCAACGGCACCTATCAGGGCCATAAGGAAGTCGAGGACGCGCTCAAGGAGTTCTACGGCACGTCGGGCGCCATGGTCTTTTCGACCGGCTATCAGGCGAACCTGGGCATCATCTCCACCCTCGCGGGCAAGGGCGATTATGTCGTGCTCGACGCCGACAGCCATGCCTCCATCTATGATGGCTGCGCCATGGGCAATGCCGAAATCGTCCGCTTCCGCCACAACAGCGTCGAGGATCTGGACAAGCGCCTGGGCCGTCTGCCCGCCGACGCGCTGAAGCTGGTCGTGCTGGAAGGCGTCTATTCGATGCTGGGCGACGTCGCCCCGCTGCCCGAAATGGTCGCCGCCATCCGCAAGCACCCCAATTGCATGATCCTGTGCGACGAGGCCCATGGCATGGGCTTCTTCGGCCCCAACGGCCGTGGCGCCTATGAGGAACAGGGCGTCGAGGGCGAGATCGACTTCGTCGTCGGCACCTTCTCCAAGTCGGTCGGCACGGTCGGCGGCTTCTGCGTATCGAACCATCCCAAGTTCGAAATCCTGCGCCTCGTCTGCCGGCCCTATGTCTTCACCGCCTCGCTGCCGCCCAGCGTCGTCGCCACCGCCGCGACCAGCATCCGCAAGCTGATGCACGCCGGCGAGAAGCGCGCGCATCTGTGGAAGAACAGCCAGCGCCTGCACCAGGGTCTGACCGACCTCGGCTTCAAGCTGGGCAGCGCCACGCCGCAGTCGGCGATCATCGCCGTCATCCTGACCGACCAGATGCAGGCGGTGGCGATGTGGCAGACGCTGCTGGAACTGGGCCTCTACGTCAACATGGCGCGCCCGCCGGCAACCCCGGCCGGCACCTTCCTGCTGCGCTGCTCGCTGTGCGCCGAACATAGCGACGAGCAGGTCGAACAGATCATCGCCATGTTCGAGACCGCCGGCAAGGCTACCGGCGCGATCAACTGATCGCGCTTTTCGACACTCCGACGATCGACCGGGTATTTCCTGCGATAGAATCTGCTACAGCAGCGGAACCATCTAACCTGCATATTCGCGCGGTTAACATAGTTCGGTTAGTGTAACGGTATATGGCGGAACGCGAAGTGATCGATGAACAGGACCGGGGCTGGCGCGCCGCGGCGCGGCGCCACATGCCCCTGGTCCTTGGCATATTGCTGATCGGATCGCTCGGCGCCCTGCTCTACAGCGCCAGCAGCGCCTCGCGCGATCATCAGCGCGCCCTCGCCGAACAGCAGCGCAGCTGGGAAATCATGGCCCTCGCCCGCGCCTTCGAGGCCAAGACCGCCCGCGCCGAAGTGACGCTGGCCCGCTATGTCATCAGCCTCGATCCCGACACCGGCCGCCTGTTCCAGGACCAGTGGCGCACCGCCGCCAGCCAGCTCAAGTCGCTGACCTATGCCACCCGCAAGTCCGACTGGCAGCGCGGCAATGTCCGCGCGCTCCAGGCCGCCTTCGAACAGCGCGGCAAGACGCTGAGCGAAATCGGCCTGCGCACCACCTATGACCAGAAGATGGGCGCGCTGGCGCAATTCCATCAGGCCGGGCGTTCACAGGATATCAAGCGGCTGACGGCGCTGATCGATCTGGTGATCCAGGCCGAAAATGCGCGGTTGCGCGAACGCAGCCTGGCCGTCAGCCTGGCGGGCGACCGCACCGAACTGGTCGGCAAGACGTCGCGCATGGTCGGCCTCGCTCTGCTGGTCTGCGTGCTGTTCGCGCTGTGGCTGGTCAATGCGGCCTATACCGAACGGCGCAACGCGCGCCGGATGGCGGATATGGAGGCCGAACGCGCCGACCGGCTGGAAGAGGCGGTTTCGGCCCGCACCAGCGAATTGTCGGATGCCTATGAGCAGTTGAAGCGCGAATCCGCCGAACGCGCCGCCGCCGAGGATAATCTGCGCCAGATGCAGAAGATGGACGCGGTCGGCCAGTTGACCGGCGGCATCGCCCATGACTTCAACAATATGCTGGCGGTCGTCGTCGGCGGGCTGGAACTGGCCAAGCGCAAGCTGCGACTGAAACCGGCCGAGGCCGGCCATCATCTCGACAATGCGATGGAGGGCGCCAACCGCGCCGCCGCGCTGACCCGCCGCCTGCTTGCCTTTGCCCGATCCGAACCGCTGCTGCCCAATGCGGTCGATCCCGACAGCCTGCTGCGCGGCATGGCCGATCTGGTCGATCGCACGATCGGTGACCAGATCATCGTCAGCTTCGCCCACAAGGCGAGCGGCTGGCGCATCTTCGTCGACCAGCATCAGATGGAAAACGCCCTCCTCAACCTGTGCGTCAACGCCCGCGACGCGATGGAGGGCCGGGGCAAGCTGACCATCTCGACCGGCCAGGCCCAGCTTGCCGCCAACCAGATCGGCGAATGCCCGGCCGGCGACTATGTCACCGTCAGCGTCACCGACAATGGCTGTGGCATGACGGCCGAGGTCGCCGCCCGCGTGTTCGAGCCCTTCTTCACCACCAAGCCGGTCGGCAAGGGCACCGGGCTTGGCCTCAGCCAGATTTTCGGCTTCGTGCGCCAGAGCCAGGGCGAAATCCGCATCGAATCCGAACTGGGCACCGGCACCAGCGTCCATATTTACCTGCCGCGCCGCATCCTGACCGAACAGGAGGCCGCAGCAGAGGCCCCGGCGAGCGAGCAGCTGCATACGCTCCATCCCCCGACCCGCATCCTGGTGGTGGAGGATGATCCGCGCGTGCTGAACCAGACCATGGCGGCGCTGGCCGAACTCGGTCATCTGCCGATCGCCTGCGACCATCCCAGCAAGGCGGCCAAGCTGCTCAGCAACAATGCCGATATCGGCCTGATCATGAGCGACGTGCTGATGCCCGACATGACCGGGCCGGAAATGATCCGCACCCTGCCCGCCCATATGCGCCATCTGCCGGTGCTGTTCGTCACCGGCTTCACCGGCGACGCGACCGACAGCGACGATTTCCGGGGGCATGAAGTGCTGCGCAAGCCCTACACGCTCAATGCCCTGGGCCTCGCACTCTCGAACGCGCTCAACGGATCGAACCACCCAGGAACAGCCGCGGCAGCAGAGTGACCGCGCCCAGCAGCGGCCAGCGCCGCTGCCAGGGCTTGATCTCGATTGCGGTGCCGGCATGGCGGTTGATCTTCCACGCCAGATAATCGATCCCGCCGGCATAGGTGAAGCTCGCCTTGGCGAGGCGCACCACCGACAGATATTTGCCGCGTCGCTGCAGTCCGCGCCAGACCTTGTCCGCATGGTCGGGCGACGGCGGCAGCCCCTCGGCCAGCGCCGCCGCGCCGAAACGGCGATAGCGGTCGGGATCGGCATCGACGATCGAGAGCGAGCGCCCCGTCTTCTCCGCCCGCAATTCGGCGTTATAGGTGAGGGTAAAGCCGGTCTTCCACAGCAGGGTCGGGTCATTCCCCTGCCCGTCCGCCATCGGCCGGGCGAGCGACAACAGGGTCGGTGCGGCCTGTGCCACCGCCGCCAGCGCGCGCTGCCGCGCCAGATCATCAGCCGTCCACAGCAGCCGCGATGGCTGGGCAAAGCGCGCCCAGACCGAGACATTGTCCGCCTTCATGCTGTTCAGCCGGGCAAAGTCGGCCTCCGACAGCACGGCATATTTGGCGATCAGGCCGCCATGTTCGAACGGAAACACATTGGGCGGGATCGCCCGGTTGGCGCGCGCCAGCCAGCCCTTGCCATAGGCCGCCTCATAATCGGAGACGATCAGGTAGAAATCGAGCATCAGCCCGTCGAGATTGGCCTCGCGCAGGCAGGAGCCGTAGAAGAGCACCGCCCGAGCCGCACCGGGATATTTCGCCGCCAGCGCCCCCGCCATGGCGGCCGCGCGCGGATCGGCCGGCGCGGACAGTTCGGCAGCGACGAGCGAAAGAAGATCATGGGTCATTGCATCGCGCTTTAGAGCCTGAACCGGCGCGGTGGAAGCGGCTTGCGCACCGGGCTAAGAACGATGTCATGCGCCATCGCAAATGCCTTGAACCCAGGCGACGGAGAATGATGTGAGCAATGCAAAGCGCGCGCTGATCGGATGTGGCCTGGTGGCCGGCGCAGTCGCCTGCTTTCTGCTGGGCATGCTGGTTTCGCAGCGCGCAGAGCAAGGACAAGAGTTGCTGCACCCTCCTGCGGCGTCCAAGCCCTCCTCGTCACCGGCAGGCAGACGGGTATATTCGCCCGGGATCGCCGATGATCCCTATGTCGCGCAACAATGGCGGCAATCCGTCGAAATACTCGAACGGCGCTGCCGAGAGGCTCGTGAATTTTGCACCGAAGCCCGGGCCGCAAGGCGGCAATTCAGGGACAGGGAATGATGATCGTTGCACCGCGCACCGCAGCGAGCAGCAAGATCGACTATTCCCAGCCCCGCTAACGCCGACGATAGACCAGCATCAGATTATTGGCCGGCATGGCCACGCGTCGGGCGGGCGCCAGTCCGCATGCTGCCGCCGCCTTGTCGACGTCGGCGACATCCCGAAGCCCCCATTGTGAATTGCGGTCCTTGAGCGAACGGTCGAACGCAAGGTTGGACGGCGCGGTCGGGACACCCTGCTCCAGATAGGGGCCGTAGAGGATCAGCGGTGCGCCAGGCGGCAGCAAGTCGGCGCTGACCCGCAACAGCCCCAGCGTCGCCGTCCAGGGGCTGATATGCACCATGTTGATGCAGAGGATCGCGTCGGCCGCATTGATCGGCCAGTTCGCCGCTGCCGCGTCGAGTAGCAGCGGCACGCGCAGATTGGGCAGACCGGCGTCTCCCCGCAGGGCCGCGATCGAGGCCAGAGCCGCCGGATCGGGATCGGTCGGCTGCCAGTTGAGAGCGGGAAAATTGACAGCGAAGTGGACAGCATGTTCGCCGCTGCCGCTTGCCACCTCCAGCACCAGGCCGGTCGCTGGCAGTTCATCCTGAAGCACAGCGGCAATCGCATCCCGGTTGCGCAGCGTCGCGGGCGCATGGCGGCGCGGGTCGGGTCCGTCCCCCTGCGGCGTCCACGGGCCTTCCGCCATGGCGTTCAGCCCTGCGCCGCGCGGACGGCGCGGGCCTCAACCAACAGCCGCCGCGCGCGCAGGAACATTTCCAGCCGCTGCATCGTCAGCACGCCCAGCGCGAAGGTGACGAGGATGTCGGTGACCAGCATCACCATGCCATGCCCCTGCCCGCCATAGCTGAGCGCCAGCGAACGCGACGCGGCCCGCAGGGCGACGAGCGCGACGATGAACAGCATCGCGGCTGGCGAGGTAGTCTGGTTGAGCGCATGGGTCTGCGGATCGACGCTGATCGCCATCATCCGCCCGCGCGTCCAGCCGAGCGCCCCGCCCGCCAGCAGCGCCAGCGCACACCAGAGCCAGGCGAGGCCATGGGGCGGCACGTTCCAAAGGATGACCGCCGCGACGCAGGCATAGACGGCCGGGATGATCCACAGCGTTTCCAGCCGCAGGCGACGGGCGCGGCCGACCTGCCGCAACCGCCAGGCCATGACCCCGCCGATGATGAGGGCGGTGAGGCCATAGCTGAACCAGGGCGAGGCGGCGTGAATGGTCATGCGAGAATCCTCCGTTTCCCGGTCCATAAAAGAAAGGGCGGTGGAGATCCTCCACCGCCCTTTGCTTTCGGCTTATTCGGCGGCGACCGCCAGATCCGGTTCGGACCAGGTCAGCACCGGCTTGCGCGCGGCCAGCGTCTCGTCGAGGCGACGGCGCGGGGCGTGATAGGGCGCGCCCTTCAGCGCTTCGTCCCCGGCCTTGGCCCGTTCCGCCAGGCTGCGCAGCGCCATGATGAACTGGTCGAGTGCGGCCTTGCTTTCGGTTTCCGTCGGTTCGACCAGCATCGCACCATGGACGACCAGCGGGAAATACATGGTCATCGGGTGGAAGCCTTCGTCGATCAGGCCCTTGGCGATGTCGAGCGTCGTGAAGCCTTCGGCCAGCCCCTTGTCGCTGAACAGCGCCTCATGCATGCACGGGCCGGCCGCACCGAAGGGCGCGTCGAGCACGTCATCCAGGCTGCGCAGGATATAGTTGGCGTTCAGCACCGCGTCGCTCGCGACCTGGCGCAGGCCGTCGGCACCGTGGCTGAGGATATAGGTCAGCGCGCGGGTGAACATGCCCATCTGGCCATGGAAGGCGACCATGCGGCCAAAGGTCTGGGCGTGGTGATCCTCGACCGTTTCCTCTTCGACCAGCACGAACTTGTCGCCCTGCTTTTCGACGAAGGGGAGCGGCGCGAAGGGCGTGAGCGCTTCCGACAACACGACCGGACCCGAACCCGGACCACCGCCGCCATGGGGCGTCGAGAAGGTCTTGTGCAGGTTGATGTGCATCGCGTCGACGCCCAGGTCGCCGGGACGGACCCGGCCGACAATGGCGTTGAAGTTCGCGCCGTCGCAATAGACGAAGGCCCCGGCGGCATG
>NZ_NOIW01000152.1:0-9985 GCF_002708645.1 Sphingobium sp. IP1 | reverse complement strand
CTTTCCGTGGGGTTGCTGGCCGATGCGGTCAAGCAATAGGAACTGGATCACGCTGGGCGCCGCGGCGTCTCTGCTCGCCTCCTGCGGCAGCGAGCAGGCCGCGGCGCCGCCGGCGCCACGCCCCGCGCCACCTGTAACGGCGCCAGCGGTTGCGGACGAACCGGTCAAGATCGGCGAACCCTATAGCGTGGGCGGCAAGACCTATGTCCCGGCCGATCCGGTCAATTATGACGAGGTCGGCTATGCCAGCTGGTATGGCGAGGAGGCTACGGGCAAGCCGACGGCCAATGGCGAGGATTTCGTGCCGTCGGCGATCAGCGGCGCGCACAAGACCTTGCCCCTGCCAAGCTATGTTGAGGTGACGGCGCTGGGCAGCGGTCGCACCATTCTGGTCCGGCTCAACGATCGTGGTCCGTTCAGCGACGACAAGCTCATCGACCTGTCGCGTGGCGCGGCCGAACAACTGGGCATTACCGGCGACGGCGCTGCGGCCGTTCGCGTTCGCCGGGTCAATCCGCCCGAGCAGGAAAAGGCGCTGCTGCGCGCTCATCACCGCGCGCCCGAGCGGATCGAGACACCGCAGCCCCTGCTGAAGGTGCTGCGCGGGCGTCTGGCGCAAGTGCCGGCAAGCCCGCCGGCGCAGGTTCAGACCGCACGCCCCGTCGTTCAGGCGATCCCGGTCGCGAGCAGCCCCAGCCGTCGCGGCGCATCCTTCGATACGCCCGCACCGCCCACTCCCAAGCCGGCCCCGAAGGCCACGGCACCGACAAAACCGGTATCGGCAAAACCGGTATCTGGCGGCTATGTCGTTCAGGTTGCTGCTCTTTCCTCGCAGAGCCGGGCCGAGGCGCTGGCCAAGCAGATCGGCGCGCATGCCGTGGCGGCCGGTTCGGTCTGGCGGGTGCGCTATGGTCCCTATCCCTCGCAGGCGGCGGCGCAGGCCGGCGTGAAGGCGGCGGCAGCGAAGGGCTTTGCGAATGTCAGTGTCATGGCTAATGACGCGCGCTAATCATAGCGATGCGTCCAGCGAATCTATCCAGTCGAAGGCTTGAGTTCATGAAGAAAACCGTTGCTGCCACTCTCTTCGTCGGTCTGCTGGCCCAGCCGCTGGTTGCCGCGGCCCCACCCTATACGAGCGAGGCGCCGATCGCCTATCTTAAGGATCTTTCCTCGGGCGCCGTCCTCTATGACAAGGGCGGCGAGACCCGGATGCCGCCGGCTTCGATGGCCAAGATGATGACGGCGCATGTCGCCTTCCGTCTGATCCAGAAGGGCGAACTCAAGCTCGACACCAAATTCACGGTCCGTCCGGAAACCTGGCAGCAATGGCACGGCCCCAAGGCCGGATCGACCATGTTCCTGTCGGTGGGCGAGCAGGTGTCGGTCGAAAATCTGCTGCACGGCATCGTTACCCTGTCGGGCAATGACGCCTGCGTCGTGCTGGCTGAGGGCATTGCCGGCACTGAGCAGGCGTTCGTCGCGCTGATGAACGAAGAGGCCAAGCGCATGGGCCTCAAGAACAGCCATTTCGGCACCAGCAATGGCTGGCCTGACGAGGGCGTGACCTATGTCACCGCCGAAGATCTGGCCAAGCTTGCCGAAGCCACGATCGTCGAGACGCCCGATCTCTACAAGAAATTCTACGCCACCCGCTCCTTCACCTGGGGCAAGACCATGGGCGGCTCCGACATTGCGCAGGCCAATCGCAATCCGATCCTGGGCAAGATCGCGGGCGCCGACGGCCTCAAGACCGGCCATACCGAGGAAGCCGGTTTCGGTTTCACCGGTTCGGCCGAACAGGATGGCCGCCGCCTGGTGATGGTGGTCGCCGGCCTGACCAGCTTCAACGGCCGGATCACCGAATCCGTCCGCTTCATGGATTGGGGCTTCCGCGCCTGGAAGGCGCAGCCGCTGTTCAAGAAGGGGCAGACGGTCGAGACGGCCGCGGTCCAGTTGGGCAGCGCATCGACCGTGTCGCTGGTCGCGCCCCAGAATATGGCGGTCACCATGCCGCGCACCGCGTCGGCCAATGTGAAGGTGAAGGTCGTCTATACTGGCCCGATCAAGGCGCCGATCGCCAAGGGGCAGCAGATCGCCCAGCTCATCGTCCAGACCCCGGATACGCCGCCACAGGTGCTGCCGCTGGTCGCTGGTGAAGATGTCGCGGAAGCGGGCATTTTCGGTCGTCTCTGGAATGGTCTGAAGTCCTTCTTCGGGTGATCACAGGCCGTTTCATCACGCTCGAAGGCGGCGAGGGCGCCGGCAAGTCGACCCAGCTTCGTGCGCTGGCGGCGGCCTTGCGGGCGCGCGGGCTGGAGGTTGTCGAGACCCGCGAGCCGGGCGGCAGCGAGGGGGCGGAGGCGATCCGCGCCATGCTGCTGACTGGTGGTGCGGACCGCTGGAATGCCCGTGCCGAAGCGTTGCTGTTCGCGGCCGCGCGCGCCGACCATATCGAAAAGACGATCCGCCCGGCGCTGGCCCGTGGCGCCTGGGTGCTGTCCGATCGATTTCTCGACAGCAGCCGCGCCTATCAGGGGCAGGGTGACCTCAGCGATGCCGACATATTGGCGCTGCACCAGATCGGCAGCGCCGGCTTCCTGCCCGATCGCACCTTGTTCCTGACCCTGCCGGAAGCGGAGGCGGAAGCTCGCGCCCATGCCCGTGACGGCGACGTGTCGGACCGGATCGGCGGTCGCGACCGCGCCTTTCATCGGGCCGTGGCCGATGCGTTCGTCCGCTTTGCCGCAGATGAGCCGGCGCGGGTCCGCGCAATCGATGCGTCGGGCGCGGCGGACGATGTCACTGCCCGGCTGCTCGCGGCACTGGACGACCTGCTGTCATGACGTCACTGGTCGGGCACGACGCCCAGGCGCAGACCCTGCTGGCGGCGGCAAGCAGCGGCCGCATGCATCATGGTTGGATATTGACCGGCCCGCGCGGCATCGGCAAGGCCAGCTTTGCCCGCGCCATGGCGATGCGCCTGCTGGCGGATGCAGCCGGCCCGAAGATCGAGGGCGAGGGGCTTGCCGTTCCCGAAAGTCATCCAATCCGCCGCCTGATCGAGGCGAGCGCGCATCCCGATTATGCCGAACTGGCGCCGCTGGAAAAGGATGGCGTTACCGCGCGCAACATCAGCGTCGATCAGGTGCGCGGCCTGCAACGGCTGATCCAGTCGGCGCCGTCGCTCTCCTCCCGTCGCATCGTCATGATCGACAGCGCCGATGATCTGGAGCGCGGCGCCGCCAACGCCCTGCTCAAGACGTTGGAAGAGCCGCCGGCGGACATGATCTTCCTGCTGGTCAGCCATGCGCCCGGCCGGCTGCTGCCCACCATCCGCTCGCGCTGCCGCACGATGCGCTTCGATCCGCTGTCGGACGGCGCCATGGCGACGGTGCTCCGGCGCGAGGATGAAAGCCTGTCCGGGCTGGAACTGGACGCACTGCTGCGCGCCGGGGAGGGCTCGCCCGGTCGCGCGCTGCGCTATGCGGGCCTCGACCTTGCGGGCCTCGAAAAATCGCTGCTGGCGATCGCTGCCGATGGTGATCCGGGCAATCGGGAACGGCTGCGCCTGGCTAAGACGTTGGCGGGCAAGGCGGCCAAGCCGCGGTACGAAGCCTTTCTGGAGCGCGCGCCTGCCTTCATTGCCCAGGCCGCCCGGACCCGCCATGGCCCCGCACTGGGCAGCGCGCTCGATCATTGGGAAGCTGCGCGGCATCTGGCGGGCGGTGCGGTGATCCTGTCGCTCGACCCGGCCTCGGTTGTTTTCGAGCTGGGTGGGCATGTGGCGGCATTGGCTGAGGCGGCGACCTGAAAAGCGGCTTTGCGGCGACGCGAACAGCCGCTAGGGAGGCTGCATGTCGCAGCCTTACACCATCACCACCGCCATTTCCTATCCCAACGGCCGTCCGCATATCGGTCATGCCTATGAGGTGATCGCCACCGACGCGATCGCCCGGTTCCAGCGGATGATGGGCCGCGATGTCTTCTTCCAGACCGGGACCGACGAACATGGGCTGAAGATGGCTCAGACGGCGCGCAACCGGGGCATCGAGCCGCGCGAACTGGCCGATGAAATGTCGTCCTATTTCAAGCAGATGAGCGATAGCCTGAATATCAGCTATGATCGTTTCATCCGCACCAGCGAACCCGATCACCACCGCGCCAGCCAGGCGATCTGGCGGGCGATGGAGGCCAATGGCGACCTGTATCTGGGCCGCTACGAAGGCTGGTATTCGGTCCGCGACGAAGCCTTCTATGACGAGAAGGAAATCACCGAGGGCGAGGGTGGCGTAAAGCTGTCGCCGCAGGGAACGCCGGTCGAATGGACCGTCGAGGAAAGCTGGTTCTTCCGCCTGTCCCAATATCAGGACAAGCTGCTCGACCTCTATAACAGCCAGCCCGATTTCATCCGTCCGGAAAGCCGGCGCAACGAAATTCTGCGCTTCGTCGAAGGCGGTCTGTCCGATCTCAGCATTTCGCGTACCAGCTTCGACTGGGGTGTCCAGGTGCCTGGCGCAGACGGCCATGTCATGTATGTCTGGGTCGATGCGCTGACCAACTATATCACCGGCTGTGGCTATCCTGACGATGCCGAACGGATGGCGCGCTATTGGGCCGAGGGTGGCGATATCACCCATATCATCGGCAAGGATATCGTGCGTTTTCATACGGTGTACTGGCCGGCTTTCCTGATGAGCGCGAAGCTGCCGCTGCCCAAGCAGGTGTTCGGCCATGGCTTCCTGCTGAACCGCGGCGAGAAGATGTCCAAGTCGGTCGGCAATGTCGCCGATCCGATGGAATTGGCCGAACGCTTCGGCGTCGACCAGCTGCGCTATTTCCTGCTGTCCGAAGTGACCTTCGGCAATGACGGCAGCTATAGCGCCGAAGCGATTGTCCAGCGCTCGAACAGCGATCTGGGCAACGCGTTCGGCAATCTGGCCCAGCGCACGCTGAGCTTCATCGCGAAAAATCTGGAAGGTCGCCTGCCGGCCGTGAACGGCCATGACGCCGCCGATACAGAGCTGTTCGCGCTGATCGACAAGGTCGTGCGCAGCGATATGCCCGCCGCCATGGCCGATCTGGCGCCTTCGGTGGCGATCGACGCCTGGCTGCGCGCCGCCTTTGCCTGCAACCAATATATCGACGCGCAGGCGCCCTGGTCGCTGCGCAAGACCGATCCCCAGCGGATGGAGACGGTGCTGGCGACGCTCTATATCGCCATCGCCCAGCTGGCGGTCGCGATCCAGCCGGTGATCCCGGCGAGCGCCACCGCGCTGCTCGACCATATGGGCGTGCCGGCGGACAAGCGCAGCTATGGCGCGATCGGTGATCATTGGTATAGCGATCTGGCCGAAAGCGATTTCGGGCTGGCCGCGCCCAAGCCGCTTTTTCCGCGCCTGGAACTGACCGAAGCGGACGCCTGACGGATGTTGATCGACAGCCATTGCCACCTCAATTACAAGGGGTTGATCGAAGATCAGCCTAATGTGTTGGAACGTGCCCGTGCGCGCGGCGTCGACCTGATGCTCAACATCGCCACCCGCGAAAGCGAGTGGGACGATGTGCTGGGCACGGCGGTGCGCGAGGCGGACGTGTGGGCGACCGTCGGCATCCATCCGCATGAGGCGGACGAGCATCCCCATGTCGACACCGCCAAGCTGGTCGAGCGCGCGGCCCATCCGCGCGTCGTCGGCATCGGCGAAACGGGCCTCGATTATTATTACGACCATAGCGATCGCGAGCGGCAGCAGAAAAGCTTCCGCAGCCATATCGCCGCCTGTCGCGAGACCGGCTTGCCGCTGATCGTCCATACGCGCGAAGCGGAAGAGGATACGCTGGCGATCATGCGGGACGAAATGGGGAAGGGGGCCTATAGCGGCGTCATCCACTGTTTCACCGCCAGCGGCGCCTTTGCCGATGCGGCGATGGAATTGGGTTTCTATATCAGCATTTCGGGCATCGTGACCTTCAAGAGCGCGAAGGATCTGCAGGAAACGGCGGCGCGCCTGCCGCTCGACCGGCTGCTGGTGGAAACGGACTCGCCCTTCCTCGCCCCGGTGCCCCATCGCGGCAAGCCGTGCGAACCGGCCTTCGTTGCCGACACGGCCCGCTTCCTTGCCGATCTGCGCGGTGAGAGCATCGAGGATCTGGCGGCGGCCACATCGGCCAATTTCCTGCGTCTATTCGCCAAGATTGAGGGCCGGCCGCAGGCATGAGCCTCAAGCTGACCATCCTTGGCAGCGGCACCTCCTCCGGCGTTCCCCGGATCGGCAATGATTGGGGCGCCTGCGACCCCAAGGAACCCAGGAACCGCCGCACCCGCGTCTCGATCCTGGTGGAAAGCGCGACGACCCGGATATTGGTCGACACATCCCCGGATCTGCGGGCGCAGTTGCTGGCGGCCGACGTGATCGACATCGATGCGATCCTGTGGACGCATGACCATGCCGATCACAGCCATGGCATCGACGATGTTCGCCAGTTGTTCCATCATCGTGGCAGCCCAATCCCGGGCTATGCCCGCACCCAGACGATGCGCCTGCTCCAGGCCCGCTTTGCCTATGCCTTTGCGGGGAGGGGGGGCTATCCCCCGATCATCATCCCGCATGATCTGCCCGACGGGCTGCGGATCGGCGATATCGACATTGCCTGCACCGACATGCCTCATGGCGACATTTATTCGACTGGATTTCGCTTCAGTCATGATGATAGTCATGTCGGATATGCCACGGATTTTCATGAAATAACGCCGGATATGCTGGCGCTGTTCGACGATCTCGACATCTGGGTGGTGGATGCGCTGCGCGCCCGGCCGCATCCCACCCATGCCCATCTGGAGATGACATTGGCGGGGATCATGGCAACCCAGCCCGATCGCGCGATCCTGACCCATATGGACCAGAGCATGGACTATGCGACCCTGTGCGCCACGCTCCCCAAAGGCGTGGAGCCGGGCTATGATGGGCTGGTCATCGACCTTAACGACGGAGCACCCCACTGATGGACGGCACGGATCAGGCGATGTCCAGCATCTGGTATCTGCTCGCCCTGGTCCTGGTCGGCTCCGCGCTCATTGGCCGCCGCATCGCGCTGGGCAGCTTCGTGCGGATGGCGCAGCTCTGGGTGCTGATCTTCGGCGCCCTGCTCGGCCTCTTCACCTTCGCCCAGAAAGCGGGACTGATGCCGGCACGGTTCGCAGCGGAGGAGGGGGCCTTGCTCCAGCCGCAGAACAGTGTCGAACCCTTATCACAGCCCGCGCCGCCGCCGGCCCCACCGCCGATCCAGTCCGATGGGCAGGTGGTGCGCATTCCGGTCGCACCGGACGGCCATTATTGGGTGGAGGGCATGGTCAATGGCATGTCCGCGCGCTTCCTGATCGACAGCGGCGCGACCATCACCGCCCTTTCGGAAAATACCGCCCGCGCCACCGGCCTCAATATCGACATGAATGCGCCAGCGATCCCGCTCAACACCGCCAATGGCAAGATCGACGCGCGCCGCGCCAGCATCTCGACGCTGACGGTCGGGCCGCTGCGCGCCAATGATGTCGAGGTTGTCGTCTCGCCGGCGCTGGGCGACGTCAATGTCATCGGCATGAACATGCTGTCCCGTCTCAAAAGCTGGAGCGTTGAAAATGGTGAAATGGTGCTGACGCCATGACGTCACATGAGGGGCAGGGTGCCGCACCCGACAAAAGGGCCCGGCTCAAGGCGATCATCGGCGGTTCCACCGGCAATCTGGTCGAATGGTATGACTGGTATGCCTATGCCGCCTTCACCCTCTATTTCGCCCCGCATTTCTTTCCGAGCGAGGATCGCACCGCCCAGTTGCTGAGCGCGGCCGGCATCTTTGCCGTGGGCTTCCTGATGCGACCGATCGGCGCCTGGCTGATGGGCGTCTATGCCGACCGTCACGGCCGCAAGAGCGGGCTTACCCTGTCAGTGTCGCTGATGTGTGCCGGATCACTGCTGATCGCGGTGACGCCGGGCTATGAGGTGATCGGTGTCGGTGCGCCATTGCTGCTCGTGCTGGCCCGGCTGATGCAGGGCCTGTCGATCGGCGGCGAATATGGCGCCAGCGCGACCTATCTCACCGAAATGGCCGGCAAGGACCGGCGCGGCTTTTACTCCAGCTTCCAATATGTGACGCTGATCGCCGGGCAGCTGGTGGCGATCAGCGTGCTGCTGCTGCTCCAGTCGATCCTGACGGAGGCGCAGCTTGACGCCTGGGGCTGGCGCATTCCCTTCGCCATTGGCGGCGCGCTGGCGGTGATCGTCTTCTGGCTGCGACGCGGCCTCGCAGAAACCCAGAGCTATGAGGTCGCCAAGGCCGAAGGCGCACCCAAGTCCGGCTTCATCGAACTCATCACCAACCATCCGCGCGAGACGCTGACGGTGATGCTGCTGACCGCCGGCGGCACGATCGCCTTCTATGCCTATTCCATCTACATGCAGAAATTCCTCGTCAACACAGCCGGCTTCGGTCGTGAAACAGCATCGGAAATCAATGGGATAACATTGTTCATTTTCATGTTGTTGCAGCCTTTGGCGGGTGCCTTGTCCGACCGGATCGGGCGCAAGCCGCTGATGATCGGCTTCGGTATCATGGGCGTGCTCTGCACCTATCCGATCTTCGCGACCCTGGCAGTGACACGCGATCCGCTGGTCGCCGGGCTGCTGGTGATGGCGGGCCTGGTGATCGTCACCGGCTATACCTCGATCAACGCCGTGGTGAAGGCCGAGCTGTTTCCTGCGCATATCCGCGCATTGGGCGTGGCGCTGCCTTATGCGCTCGCCAATACCTTGTTCGGCGGCACGGCCGAGTTCGTCGCGCTCTGGTTCAAGCAGTCCGGGATGGAATCCGCTTTCTATATCTATGTCAGCGTCATGATCGCGATCTCGCTGACCGTCTATATCCGCATGCGCGACACCAAGGCCCATAGCCGCATCCTGGAGGATTGATCCGGCAAGGACTTCACAGTCAACATGAATTTAACATAATATATATTATCAGACTTTTTGTGTGTAGAGCCCGGATAGAAATGACACCCCTCCGCTAGATAGAGATGACACTCTCGAGGCTCGGCGGCGATCGCGGTGTTCATGGTCTTCCCACGGGAGGACCAGACTATGACGGTGCTGGCGATGAGCCAAGGCGAGCTTTCGCGATTTGATACGCTGATGCGCGTGGAGCGCGGCGAACTTCGGGTTGAAGATGCGGCGAACTTCGGGTTGAAGATGCGGCGATGCTGCTGGGTTTGAAGCGTCGGCAGGTTTTCCGTTTGCTGGGCCGGCTCCGTGAAGACGGCGCTGCCGGCCTGATGTCTCGCAAGCGCGGTCGGCCGAGCAACCGACGGCATAGCGATAGCTTTCGCGAACAGGTCGTTGCGCTGGTCCGCGCGCATTATGCGGATTTCAGGCCGACGTTGGCGCGTGAGTATCTGGCCGAACGCCATGGCATCAGGGCCGGCTGCGAGACGCTGCGCAAGCGGATGATGGAAGCGGGTTTGTGGAAGGATCGAGAAGCCCGCCGACCTCGCCCATATCAGCCGCGCTATCGCCGGGACTGCCGCGGCGAACTGATCCAGATCGACGGATCGAAGCACTGGTGGTTCGAGGATCGCGGGCCGCAATGCACCCTGCTCGTCTATATCGACGACGCGACGAGCGAACTGATGCACCTCAAGATGGTCGAGAGCGAGAGCACCTTCGCCTATATGAAGGCGACGCGCGAGTATATCGATCAGCACGGCAAGCCGGTGCCCTTCTACTCTGATCAGCATAGTGTCTTCCAAGGATGCCGAAATCCGCCAGTTGAAGCGCGATCTGGCCCGGATGACGGAGGAGCGCGACATCCTAGAAAACCGTCGCCGGCTGAGCCCGCCTGTGCGCGGTAGAAACGGGTCGTGCTATGGTGCGGCCGGGAGGGTCGCGGCCGATGGCTTATTGGAGGCATGACCCCGTTAAAAAACGTGGCCCGTGGGTGT
>NZ_NOIW01000151.1:0-10116 GCF_002708645.1 Sphingobium sp. IP1 | reverse complement strand
GTTCCAGGCGATGGAAAGCCAGGTGCGCGCGGCGGGCGAGGCGATCCGCGCGGCGGTGGCGCAGACGCAGGTCGGCGCCGAGCAGACGGCAGCGCTGCGGGTCGAGGCGGACGGGATCGGCGCGGTCATCACCCTGATCGACGATATTGCGCGGGCGACCAGCATGCTGGCGCTCAATGCCAGCATCGAGGCGGCACGGGCGGGCGAGGCGGGGCAGGGCTTTGCCGTGGTGGCGCGGGAGGTGAAGACGCTGGCGAGCCAGACGCGCGAGGCGGCGGCCGAGATCGGCGAGCGTATCGGCCATGTCCGGCTGGCGGTAGAGACGGTGGCGCAGGGGCATCTGCACATGGACGCGGCGATGGCGACCGCGAACGAGGTGTCGGCATCGGTCTTTTCGGCGGTGGCGCGTCATGGTGCCTTCAGCCGATCGATCGCCGCGAGCCTGTCGGAAGCCGGATCGTCGAGCGACCATATCCGCCAGAGCGCGCGCCAGATCAGCGACAATGCAAGCGCGGCGGCGGCGGGTGCCCATGACATCGGCGTCGCGGCCGGGCAATTGGCGACGGTCGCGCACCGGCTGGACGATCGGGCGAGCCGGTTCCTGCAGGCGATCCAGGCAGGCTGAACCGCACAAAGTCTCTGGTAACGGCGCAAAAAGCAGCTAGTCTTGCACCCAATGGGTCCGGCACGGGCCGAAAATGGGAGAGAAGATCATGCTCGTCATGTTCGTCGGCGTCGATCGCACCGAAACCGCGGTCAACCCTACCCAGGTGACCTTCGTCTCATCCGTGACCGACGGCACCCGCATCCGCTTTGGCGAAGGCCGCAGCGTCACCGTGACCGAACCGATCGCCGAAGTGCTGGATTCGCTCAACCGCGCCCTGCGGCCGCACGAATAGCGGTCTTTTCCCTCTTCCCCTCCATTGCGCCTGCATGGCGACAGCCCTGTCGTGCGCCCGGCAGGTAAAAGGCCCGCCGCGCCATCGCGCAACGGGCCTTTTCAGAGCGTGAAGCCAGAGGTGGACGAAAGGCAGGATCAGGCGCCCGGTTGATCCGGTCGGGCGCGGTCGTCCTGCTTAGTCGTCATCCCCCGCTTCGGGTCCGGCCATCATCCCTTCGGCGACTTCCTCGGTCTTGCCGCGGATCGCCTTTTCCAGGCGGTCTGCCATTTCGGGATTTTCCTTGAGGAAGGTCTTGGCGTTTTCGCGACCCTGGCCGATGCGGACCGAGTCATAGGAGAACCAGGAGCCCGACTTCTCGACCAGCCCGGCCTTGACGCCGATGTCGAGCATCTCGCCGATCTTGGAAATGCCCTCGCCATACATGATGTCGAATTCAACCTGCTTGAAGGGCGGGGCGACCTTGTTCTTCACCACCTTCACGCGGGTCGCGTTGCCGACGATATCGTCGCGATCCTTGATCTGGCCGGTGCGACGGATGTCGAGACGGACCGAGGCGTAGAATTTGAGCGCGTTGCCGCCGGTGGTGGTTTCCGGATTGCCGTACATCACGCCGATCTTCATGCGCACCTGGTTGATGAAGATCACCATGCATTTGGAGCGGGCGATCGACCCGGTCAGCTTGCGTAGCGCCTGGCTCATGAGGCGCGCCTGCAGGCCGACATGGCTGTCGCCCATCTCGCCCTCGATCTCGGCGCGCGGCACCAGCGCGGCGACCGAGTCGACGACGAGGATGTCGATGGCGTTGGAGCGGACCAGCGTGTCGACGATTTCCAGCGCCTGTTCGCCGGTGTCGGGCTGCGACACGATCAGTTCGTCAATGTCGACGCCCAGCTTCTTGGCATAGATGGGGTCGAGCGCATGTTCCGCGTCGACGAAGGCGGCGGTGCCGCCGGCCTTCTGTGCTTCGGCGATGGCATGCAGCGTCAGCGTGGTCTTGCCCGAGCTTTCCGGGCCGTAAATCTCGATGATGCGGCCCTTGGGCAGGCCGCCGATGCCGAGTGCGATGTCGAGGCCGAGCGAGCCGGTCGAGATCGATTCAATCTCGATCTTCTCGCGGCTGCCGAGCTTCATCGCGCTGCCCTTGCCGAAGGCGCGATCAATCTGGGCGAGCGCCGCCTCCAATGCTTTCTGTCTGTCCATTGTGCCTGTCTTCTTGGAATCGATGAGTGAGAGCATAGCGGTCATCGGCCTATCCCCTGTCAAGCGGATCGCGTCGAGTCACTCGGCGCCTGCCAATGATGTATCCTGTTTGTTCCTGCGGAACAAGAGGGGAACGGAAATTTCCTATCCTGCCTATTCAGTCGGCGAGAATCTTCTCCAGCGCACGCTCCACGGCGCCGATGGTGAAGGGCTTGGCCAGCGTCGGCCGATCGGCATGACCCTGCGGCAGATCATCCGCCATGCCGCCGGTGGCGAACAGGAAGGGGATCGACTGCTGCGCCAATATGTCGGCGACCGGCCAGCTTTTTTCACCCTGGAGATTGCAGTCGAGCAGGGCGGCGTCGAACCCGCCCTCGCGCGCCAGGGCGCACGCCTCGTCCACCGACGCGGCGGTCGCGTGGAGGCGATAGCCGAGCGCGTCGAGATAATCTTCCAGCATCATGCCGATCATTGCTTCATCCTCGACGATGAGGATGGACTTGCCGTCAGCCATGCGCCCTTGTCCCTTGTTCTTGCTTCCCATCGCTAGCCAAAGGGGCAGGCGATGCCCAGCATAATCGTTTGCCGGCGGGCAAGTTCATTCCGCCGCCGGTCGCATCGCCAGCGCGTCGCGCGCCGCTTCGGCCAACTGGTTGACGGAAAAGGGCTTGGGCAGGAAGGCGACATTGGCGATGTCGATCGACTTGCGCAATTGCTCCTCGGCATAGCCGGACATGAACAGCACGGGGAGGTCCGGGAAGCTGCGCCGCGCCTGTGCCACCATCGCCGGGCCATCCATATTGGGCATCACCACGTCGGAGATCAGCAGGTCGATCTTCTCGCCGCCGCCCAGCACTTCCAGCCCCTGTTCGCCGTCGCTGGCAGTCAGCACCTTGTAGCCCTGGCGGGTGAGGGCGCGTTCGGCCACGGCGCGGACCATATCCTCATCCTCGACCAGCAGCACCGTGCCGGTGCCCCAGGTTTCGCTGCGCTTGATCGGCGTCTTGGGCTTGGCCTGTTCGATGTCGCCGCCGGCATAGACCGGCAGATAGATGACGAAACTGGCGCCCCGGCCCAGTTCGGATTCGGCGAAGATATAGCCGCCCGACTGCTTGACGATACCGTAGACGGTGGAGAGGCCAAGGCCCGTGCCCTTGCCCAGTTCCTTGGTGGTGAAGAAGGGTTCGAAGATCTTGGACAAGATGTCGGGCGGGATACCCAGGCCCGTGTCGGACACGCGCAGCGCGGTATAGTCGCTGATCGGCAGAATTTGCTGCCGCATCTCGCGCACGCGGTTTGCGGGCACGCCATAGGTCTGGATATTGAGCGTGCCGCCTTCGGGCATGGCGTCGCGGGCATTGACCGCCAGGTTGACGATGACCTGTTCCAGCTGGCCGGGGTCGGCGCGCACCGCGCCGAGGTTGCGGCCATGGCTGACGTCGAGCTTCACATTCTCGCCAAGCAGGCGCTTCAACAGGTTGGAAACGTCGGCGACGATGTCGGGCAGCTGCAATATCTGCGGGCGCAGTGTCTGCTGGCGCGAGAAGGCGAGCAGCTGGCGGGTGAGGCCGGCGGCGCGATTGCTGTTCGACTTGATCTGGGTGATGTCGTCATAGTCGCTGTCGCCCGGCGTATGGCGCATCAGCATCAGGTCGCAATGGCCGATGATGGCGGTCAGGATATTGTTGAAGTCATGGGCGACGCCGCCCGCCAGCTGGCCGATCGCCTGCATCTTGGTCGCCTGCGCGACCTGGCGCTTGAGCTTCGATTCCTCGCTATTGTCCTTGAGGCTGAGCAGCACGGCGGCCTCGCCCAGGCCGCGCACGCCGGCAAGGCTGAGCGCGATCGGTTCCTCGGGCTGTTCGCGCATGCGCACGGCGATGTCGCCCGACATTTGCGGGCCGACGGCAAAGCGGCGCACCGCGTCGGCCACCGCCGCCTGATCCTCGCGCACGACAAGGTCGCCGGGATAGCTGGGCGTTTCGGCATCCTTGATGCCGGCGGCGCGGGCGAACGCCTTGTTGACGAACAGCACCCGGCCGTCGCGATCGGCCATGGCGAGGCCGAAGGGCAGCAGCGAGAGCAGGGTTTCGATATAGGAAAGGGCAGAGGTGCCGCCACCGCCGACCGGCTCGTCGATCAGCAGCAACAGCATCGGGCCGTCCTGCGCCCCATTCTGGATGCCGCCCGGCTGGGTGGCGCGGCGCAGCGGCACCTGCAGCAGGCGCAGCGGCAGGCCGCCGCTTTCCTCCCGCGCCAGGAACAGCCGGCCCTTGTCATCGACCCGCATATGGGCGGCGAAATCGCGGCCGGTGATGTTGGCGTCGATCCGTCCGGCGGCGCGCAGCAGGAAGGCACCGTTGGCGGCGCGGATGCGGCCCTCGCCGCCGATCATCACCGCCATGATGCCGGCTTCGCCCAGTTGCCGCCCGGCCTCGCCCGTCAGGACGCGATGGACATCGTCGAGCGCGCTGGGCTGGCGCATCGGGGTGAAGCGCCAGAGCAGATAATCCTCCGACCGGCCGGTGCGGGTGATGTCGACGTCGAGGCGCAGGATCGCATGGGCGATCGCCTCCACCTTGGCCTCGCCATCGCGCCAGGCGGCGCGGGCGGCGGCGGTCAGGCTCTCGATCAGCGAGGCATCGGCATTGACGGCCGGGGGCGAGGGGTAGCCGGGAAACCATTCGCCGAACAGGTCGCTGGCGCAGACCAGCCGGCCGGCGCGGTCGGTGACGGCGATCGCCATGCTGGAGGCGTCGGCAGCGGCGCGCGCCACGGTCCAGTCGGGCACGGCATCACTGGCGGACAGCGGCGGGGGATAGAGGCGGCGATACCAGGCGAGCAGCGCGGCGATGGTGATGACCGTGGCGGCAAAGCCGGCGGCCAGCGCCCAGTCGCCAATGGCATAGAGGACAATCGCGGCGGAGGCGGCCGCGGCGAGCGCGAGCAGGGGCACGAAGCTGCGCGACGGGGCTTGTCCCATCCACGCCTCATCATCCCTGTTTACCCGCGCGACCATCGGCGCCGTCCCCTTAAGCCCTTACAATGGAACCATGACGCCACGGATCAGATCCGGGCGATCTCTTCCAATGCGCTGCTTTCATTGCGCTTGCCAATCCTCAATTTGCGCGCCTGCCACTTGCGGCCCATGCGGCGGCGCCAGAACCAGTCGGCGCCGACATAGCCGAGCACCGCGCTGGCGAGCGAGATGAGGAAGAGGCCGAGCAGCATGGCCGGGGCGGCTTCGGAAAAGAGCCAGGCGCACCATTGGCCGATCGAGGCATGGCCATCGACCAGCGCCATGAAGCCCGAGGCGTCGGCGCTGCGGCCGAGCATCCAGTTGCCGAGCCATACCGACGCCATCAGGATCAGCGGCGTGGTGGCCGGGTTGGACAGGAAGGTCATCGCCGCCGCCACCGGGATATTGGCGCGGAAAGGCAAGGCGAAGATCGCGGCGCCGGCGATCTGCACGCCGGGGATCAGCAGGAAGATGCCGACGAACAGGCCGAGCGCGACACCGCGCGGCACCGACCGGCGAGTGAAGCGCCACAGCGAGGGTTCCAGCACGCGATGGGCGACGGGGGCAAGGACGCGGCTCTTCTCCAGCGATTCACGGGTCGGCGCGTTGGCGTGCCACCAGCGGGAGAAGCGATTGTCCATGGATCAGCTATGCGCCTTCATGATGCGCTGCTGATCGCGCTTCCAGTCGCGTTCCTTGATCGTGTCGCGCTTGTCGTGATTCTGCTTGCCCTTGGCCAGCGCCAGTTCGACCTTGGCCCGGCCCTGGCTGTTGAAATAGACCATCAGCGGCACCAGCGTCATGCCCTTGCGCGACACCGCGCTGTGCATCTTCTCGATCTCGCGTTCGTGCAGCAGCAGCTTGCGCACCCGCTTGGGCTCGTGATTTTCGCGGTTGCCATGGCTATATTCGGGGATGTTGCTGTTCACCAGGAAGACCTGGTTGCCCTTCACCTCGGCATAGCTTTCGGCGATATTGCCCTCGCCGCCGCGCAGGGCCTTCACCTCCGTGCCCTGCAGCGCGATGCCGGCCTCGAACACCTCCTCGATGAAATAATCGAAACGGGCGCGCCGGTTCTCGGCGACGATCTTCTTCTTGTCGAAGGTTGCGGGGCGGGGGCGGGCCATATTCTGCTACTTAACTCAATTCATCATATAGGGACGCCGGCGCGTCAAACCAGACCGGCGATCTCCAGCGCGCGATCGACCGCGGCGCGGCTCGATTCCGACGGCCAGGTAATCGGCAGCCGAAGCTCGCCGGGCATGTCGGGCCGCACGCGGGTGAGGGCATATTTGACAGGGCCGGGTGAAGAATCGCTGAACAGGGCATCATGCAGGGGGTAAAGACGATCCTGCAGCGCCAGGGCACCATCCCAATCCTGCGCGGCGCAGGCTGCCTGGAAATCGGCGACCAGGCGCGGGGCGACATTGGCGGTGACCGAAATACAGCCCCGGCCGCCCATCGCGTTGAAGCCGAGTGCGGTTTCGTCATTCCCCGAAAGCTGGCAGAAGTCCGGGCCGCAGGCGAGGCGCTGCGCGGTGACCCGCCCCAGATTCCCGGTGGCGTCCTTCACCCCGACGATCGACTGATATTCCTGGCTCAGCCGGTGCATCACCGGCACGCCGATGTCGGTGATGGTGCGGGTTGGGACGTTGTAGAGGACGATCGGCAGGTCGCAGCGCTGCGCCAGATAGGCGAAATGCTGATAGACGCCGTCCTGATTCGGCTTGTTGTAATAGGGCGCGACGACCAGCGCCGCGTCGGCGCCGGCGGCCTGCGCCGCATACATATGCTCCAGCGCGATGCGGGTGTCGTTCGATCCGCAGCCGGCGATCACCGGCACGCGGCCGGCCGCCTGGTCGACGCAGATGGCGATGACGCGATTATGCTCTTCGACCGTCATGGTCGCGCTTTCGCCGGTGGTGCCGCAGGGGACCAGCGCGCTCGACCCTTCCTCGATCTGCCAGTCGACCAGGGCGCGGAAGGCGGCCTCGTCCACCGCTCCGTCGCGGAAAGTGGTCACCAGGGCTGGAATCGACCCGGAAAACATCATTAAACTCCTTCAATTCTCCGGGCGACCGGGGCATGATCGGGCAAGCGGCGCGCTATAGCGCGTCATTCAGGGCCTGATAAGGATGCAATAGCGATTATGTCCAGCATGCCGAAGCCCGGAACTGTCGAAAGTTACCTGATCCGCATGCCTGTCATTGCTTTATTGCTCGCAACCGCCGGTGCCGGCGCCCAGACCGAAACCCCCACCGTCTATGCCCAGGCGATGGTGCAGCCCCTGCCGGGCCAGCCGGGCTCGACTCAGCCCAGCGCCTGGAACCAGGCGGCCAGCCGCGTCGGCATGCCGTCCGATCCCTCGATCGCCGGCACGATCAGCCAGTGGCGCGCCTTGCAGCAGAGCGATGGCCTGGGCTTTTCCACCTATGCCAGCTTCATCATGGCCAATCCCGGCTGGCCGGGCGAGGACCGGATGCGGCGGCTGGCCGAGACCGGGATCAATCCCGACAGCTTTGATCCGCGCCAGGTGATTGCCTTCTTCGCCCGCTTCCCGGCGCGCACCGCGACCGGCCATGCCCGCAATGCTGTGGCGCTGATGCAGGCCGGGCGGATGGACGAGGCGCGGGTGGCCGCGCGCACCGCCTGGATCACCGGCACGCTGAGCCCGACCGACGAGGCGCGGCTTTTGTCGCTGTTCGGATCGGGCTTTACCGTGGCCGACCATGACCAGCGCGCCGACATACTGCTGTGGAGCAATGACACGATCGGCGCGATGCGGATGCTGGCCTATGTCAGCCCGGCGCGGCGGGCGATCTATGATGCGCGCATCGCCTTTCGCCAGAAGTCGCCGGACGCCGCGATCAAGATGCAGACGGCCGAGCCGGCCGGCGGGGCGAGCGATGCGGGCTTCATCGCCGACAAGGCGACCTGGCTGCTCAACAGCGGCAACTGGATCGCCGGGCGCCAATATCTGGCCAATCGCCAGCCGCTGACCTTCCGCCCCGGCAATGCCGAAAAATGGTATGAGACGCTGCTGACCCAGGCACGGTCGTCGGCGAACGACAGCCAGTGGAGCTTTGCCTATGGCATCGCCAGCCAGCTGGACGACGCCTATGCGCCGGGCACGGACGTGTCGACCCGGCCGATCGGCGAGCGCGACGATTATACCAGCCTTGCCTGGCTGGCGGGCACGACCGCCTTCTACAATCTCAACCGGCCGACCGATGCGGTGGCGATGTTCCGCCGCTATGCGACCGGCGGCAAGTCGCCCCAGGTCCAGGCCAAGGGCTATTATTGGGCCGGGCGCGCGGCGCTGCAGGCGGGCGATGCGGCCAGCGCCAACAGCTATTTCAACCAGTCGGCACAGTTCCCCGACCAATATTATGGCCAGCTGGCGCTGGAGCGGCTGGGCCGGCCGGTGCCGCCGCCGCCCGAACGGGCGGTGTCGATCTCGGCTGCCGAACGCAGCGAGTTCAACAACCGGTCGGTGGTGCGCGCCGCCAGGGCGCTGGGCCAGATGGGCTATTGGGAAGACCAGAGCAAATTCGTGCGCGCCATTGCCAATGGCGCCGACAGCGATGGCGATCATTTCCTGGCCGCCGAGCTGGCGCAGAATCTGGGCCGCCCGGACATGGGCGTGATGGTCGGCCGCCGGGCGGTGTCCAACGGCCTGACCGGCTATGGCGCCAGCGCCTTTCCGCGCGTGCCGGTGCCGCCGACGGCGCAATATAACTGGACCATGGTCCATGCGATCGCGCGGCAGGAAAGCCAGTTCGACAAGCAGATCGTCAGCCATGCCGGCGCGCGCGGCCTGATGCAGCTGATGCCCGGCACGGCGCGGGAGCAGGCGGGCAAGCTGGGCCTGAGCTATGACGCCGGTTCGCTCAATGATCCGAGCTACAACATCATGCTGGGGTCGGGCTATTTCCAGCGCATGCTGGACTATTATGGCGGCAGCTATCCGCTGGCCGTGGCCGCCTATAATGCCGGGCCGGGCAATGTGAATCGCTGGGTCAAGGCCAATGGGGACCCGCGCCTGCCGGGCGCCGACATGCTGCGCTGGATCGAGCAGATCCCGATCTTCGAGACGCGCAACTATGTCCAGCGGGTGCTGGAAAATGCCGTCGTCTATGAAGCGATGAATCCGGAACGCGCCAAGTTCAAGGGCAGCAATGCGGTGCTGAGCCGCTATCTGGGCAAGCAGACGCCGGGCTGATCTTTCCGGTTTGCGCGTCGGCCAAGGCTGTGGATAAGGGGCGGCATGAGCGGTCCCTATCCCAATTATATCAGCCCCGAGGGCTTTGCGAAGCTGCGCGCGGAATATGACCATCTGCTGGGCGTCGAGCGGCCGCGCATCGTCGAGGTGGTGAGCTGGGCAGCCGGCAATGGCGACCGCAGCGAAAATGGCGACTATCTCTATGGCCGCAAGCGGATGCGCGAGATTGACGGCCAGTTGAAGCGCCTGTCGAAGAAGATGAAGGATGCCAAGGTCGTCGACCCGCGCCAGCAGCCCGACAAGGGCCGGGTCTATTTCGGCGCGACCGTCACCATCGCCGACGAGGATGATCATCATCGCACCGTGACGATCGTCGGCAATGACGAGACCGATGTGGACGCCGGCCGGATCGGCTGGGGATCGCCGATCGCCCGTGCGCTGCGCGGGGCGGCCATCGGCGACCTGCGCCGGGTGCATCTGCCTGCCGGGGAAAAGGAATATGAGGTGATGGCGATCAGCTATCCGCAATAGGATTTCGATCGCTTAACTTCCCATATTTCCCGCACATTTTGACATGGAATTTCCAACCTCCGCAATATCCTTACGCCGGCCGCCCCCATTATAGGGGCGATCAGCCCTGTAGGACAGCATCCGCCAGCCAGGCGCGGAAGGCAGCCATGGCGGGGCTGTCGGGCCGGGACAGCAGGCGGGTAAGCCAATAGCCGCCGACATCGACGCTCTCAGGAAAAGGCTGGACCAGCTGCCCGGCCTGC
>NZ_NOIW01000150.1:0-10127 GCF_002708645.1 Sphingobium sp. IP1 | reverse complement strand
CCCTTCCAGGGAGGGGTTGGGGTGGGTTGCGAGCGCAGCGAGCTTCTGCCCTATCGACCGTAGACCGCCGCTACGCGGCGCACCCACCCCCGGCCCCTCCCTGGAAGGGAGGGGAGTAGGAAACGTCAGATTCTGGTCGTTAGCCGCCAAAGTCCGACATCATCATTGCTTTGCTACGCTCGCAATGATGGGCAATGCCCGTTTCCAGACTGTCCTGGCCTTTCGTGCTGCCTAGAACAGGCTGCCGTCTATATCCGGCTCGGGGCTGCCCTGCATGCCTCTGGTCTGGATCGCCATTTCGACTTCGCCGGCCAGCAGAGCGGCGTCGTTGCCGGTGAAGCCGCTTTCGGCATCGATCAGATCATCCAGTTTGAAGCGGGCGGCAAACATCTGGAACCGCTCGAGGGCTTCATTCAGTTCATCGGGCATGGGGCCTCTCCTATCGCGGTTGCGTCCTGCCCCAACGAGGCAGGGTTGCCTTTGGTGCCATGGCCCCCGCATTTTGCCGGCAGATGTGCGCGGCATGAAAAAGGGGGCCGTGGCCCCCTTCCCCATCTTACCATTCATAGGCCTTGGGCAGGCTGCCTTCGGCCGGGGTGGCGTAGCGGTCGCGCAGCTTGGTCTGGCGATTGTCGATCGGCTGCTGGATGCCGTCGATCCACACCGCGACCGGTGCCGATTCCATTTCCAGCGGATCGCCGTCCCAGATCACCACATCGCCCGCCTTGCCGGCCTTGAGCGAGCCGATCCGGTCGCCCAGCCCCATCGCCTCCGCCGGGGCGGAGGTGATGCTGCGCAGCGCCTGGCCCCAGCTGAGGCCAGTGGCGCCCGGCACCTTGTTGAGGGCGACCATATTGCCCGCCTGCTGGGTGGCGAGGCGCAGTTGCAGCGCTTCGTCCCGGTCCATCAGGCCCATGGCGACGGGCACGCCCGCCTTCACCATGCGGCCGACATTGCTCTGGGTCGCGGCCAGCTTCTCGAAGCTCGAGGGCAGGTCGTCGAGCCCGCCGGCGATCACCGGCACCTTGGCAGCGGCGATCTGGCTCGCCACCATCCAGCCCTCGGTCGCGCCGGCGAGGATCAGCTTCAGCGCCGGGAAGTCCTTCCGGAGCGCCAGCACGCCGAGAATGTCGCGCGCGCTTTCGACATGGATCATCAGCGGCATCGCGCCGGTGACGACCGGGACCAGCGCCTCGGCATCGACGCGGTTGAGCAGCGCGTCCTTCGACCGGCCATCATAGCTGGCGGGGGCCCTGGCATAATCCTGCGCCTCGCGCAGCATCATCTTGAAGGTGAGGTAAGCGGCCGGTCGGCTGCCGCCGGCATCCTCCGCACCCTCTTCGCCCATCTCGACATATTGGAAGGCGCGCGCCTTGGTGATCGGGTCCATGTCGGCGCCCAGATCGACCACCGCGCCCTGCCCGGCGAAGATGCCGTTGCCGGTTGCGGGAACGACCACCGCGCGGGTCACGCCGGCGGTGCGGCTGATCGCGATCGGATTGGCCAGCGGGTTGATCGCCGGCGCAACGTCGATCGCGGCCGAGAAGGGCGTGCGGGCGTTGATGTCGTTGGTTTCCTTGACGCCGGGCACTTCGGCCAGGCCCACGCGCGAGAAGCCCGAGACGATGCCGGGCGTCACCCATTTGCCGCTGGCGTCGATGGTCCTGGCGCCGGCCGGCACGGCAACGCCGGCCCCGGCGGCCACCACCTTGCCGGCGGAAATGACCACGGTGCCATTCTGGATCGGTTCCGACCCGTCACCGATCGCCAGGGTAGCGCCGGTGATGGCGATGGTCTGGGCCAGCGCCAGGGGCGAGGCGGCAATGGCGAGCAGCGCGGCGGCGGCGCGGATTGCGGTCTTCATCGTCATTTCACGTCTCCCGCGCCGATCTGGCCGAGTTCGAAGTCGGTTACCGGGCGCCGCTTGGGATCATTGGCGTCATAGAGCAAGGCGCCATCGACCCAGACCTTTTCCGGCCGGGTATAGGTGCTGAACGGATTGCCGTTCCACAGCACGACGTCGGCCATCTTGCCGACCTTCAGGCTGCCGGTCTGGTCGGCGATGCCCATCGCCTTGGCCGGATTGATGGCGAGCCAGGTCCAGGCGATCTCGTCAGGGATATTGATGCCCATGCGACGGCCCGCGCCCAATGCCTTGGCCGCTTCCTGGTTCAGCCGCTGAATGCCATTCTCGTCATCGGAATGGACGATGGCGCAGGCGCCGGCCTGGTGGACGAGCGGGACATTTTCCTTGATCCCGTCATAGGCTTCCATCTTGAAGCCATACCAGTCGCCCCACATGGCGGCGCAGATGCCGTTCTCGCGCAGCAGGTCGGCGATCTTGTAGGCCTCGACCGCGTGGTGGAAGGCGGTGACCTTGTAGCCGAACTCCTTCGACATATCGATCACATTGGCCATCTCGTCGGCGCGGTAGCAATGGTTCTGGACCAGGATCTTGCCTTCCAGCGCGTCGGCCAGCGTCTCCATGCCCAGGTCACGGGTCTGGTCCTTACCGGCAGCGCGCTTCTTCTGATATTCGCGCGCCTTGATCCAGGTCTGGCGATCGACCGCCATATTGCCCATGCGGGTGCTGGGTTCGCGGCCCTTGGCGCCATAGACGCGCTTGGGGTTTTCGCCACAGGCCATCTTCAGGCCATAGGGCGCGCCGGGGAACTTCATCCCCTGCATGGTGCGCGCCTGGACATTCTTCAGGATCACGCTGCGGCCGCCGAACAGATTACCCGAACCGGGCAGGATCTGCAGCGTGGTGACGCCGCCATTGGCGAGTGCGCGACCGAACCCCGGATCCTGCGGCCAGACCGAATGTTCGGCCCAGACATGGGGCGTGACCGGCGAGGTCATTTCATTGCCGTCGGAATGCGCGTCCACAGCAGGCGAGGGATAGACGCCCAGATGGCTGTGAATGTCGATGACGCCGGGCGTCACGAACTTGCCGGTGCCGTCGAACACCGCGATGTCGGCCGGGATCGGCGTGTCGGGGCCGCCGATCGAGGTGATCTTGCCACCCGACAGGAAGACGACGCCCTTGTCGATCCGCCCGCCTTCACCATCGAAGATGGTTGCGCCGCGGATCGCGGTCGCCACGCCCGGATAGGGCTTGTAGGTCGAAGGATAGGGATTGTCCGGCTCGGCCGAACTGCCCTGAGACGCCGGTGCCGGCTGATCCTTTTCCTTCTTGGCGACCGCCGGCGCGGTCATGCCGGTCGCGACCAGCGCCAGCCCCAGCAGCAGCTTGCTGCGTGCGTTCATGCCTGTTTCCCCTTTTCAGCGGCAATGAGATCGAGATGCATCATGCGTTTCACATAGGGCGAGACCAGCAGCACCAGGCCGCCGACCACCACGGAAAACCAGCCGATGCGGCTGTAGACGTCCAGCACCTGGGTCACGTCGCCCGCTTCTCCGCTGCCGGTGGCGCGCGCGATCAGGCCAGCGATGAAATTGCCCGCGGCCATCGCCAGGAACCAGGTGCCCATCACCAGCCCGACCATGTTCGACACCGACAGGCGCGTCATCGCCGACAGGCCGACCGGCGAGAAGCAGAGTTCCGCCATGGTGTGGAGCAGGTAGATGAGGAAGACGAAGATCACCGGCGTCAGCGACTGGCCGGCCATCGCCGCGCCCGCGACCAGCACCAGGAAGCCGGCACCGCACAGGATGAGGCCGATGCCGAACTTTGCGGGCGAGGAGGGTTCCAGCCGGCGCTTGTCGAGGAAGGTCCACAGCACCGCGAACAGCGGCGCGAGCAGGATGATGTAGATGGAATTGACCGACTGGAACAAAGAGGCCGGCACGTCCCAGCCCAGGATGACGCGATCGACATTGCGGTCGGTGAAGATGTTGAGCGAGGAACCGGTCTGTTCGAACAGGCCCCAGAAGAGCGGATTGAGCGCGATCAGGAAGAGCGCGGCGAACATCCGGTTGCGCTCCACCTTGGTCAGCACCGTGACCGAGCGCCACAATATGTAGGCGACGGTCAGGGCCGAGAAGATCAGCAGCGTATAGCCCAGCAGTTCGGCATAGCGGATGACCATCCAGATCGCCGCCACGCCCAGCGCGGCGCTGGCATAGATGGTCCATTCCTGCGAGATCGTGCCGATCGCCGGCGCGCGCAGCTTTTCCGGCGCGGGCGGCTCGCCCTTGCCCAGCAGCCAGGGCCGCAGCCAGACGAACATGACGAGGCCGAGCAGCATGCCGACGCCGGCGGCGCCGAAGCCCCAGCTCCAGCCCCACAGTTCGCCCAGCAGGCCGCAGACGATCGGTCCGCTGGCCCCGCCCAGGTTGATGCCCATGTAGAAGATGGAGAAGGCCGGGTCACGGCGATGATCGTCACGGGGATAAAGTTCGCCCACCAGCACCGAGATATTGGCCTTCAGGAAGCCGGTGCCGACGATGATGCTGGCCAGCGCCAAATAGAAACCGTTGAGATAGAAGGCATCCTGCCCCCCCGGCCCTTCGGTGATGGCGATCAGGAAATGGCCGATGGCGATGAATACGCCGCCCACCAGCACCGCCTTGCGCGGGCCCAGGAACCGGTCGGCCAGATAGCCGCCTATCACCGGGGTGATATAGACCAGCGAGGTATAGGCGCCGTAGAGGATATAGGCCTTGTCCTCGCCGAACAGGAAATGTTTGGTGAGGTAGAAAATCAGGATGGCACGCATGCCATAATAGGAAAAACGTTCCCACATTTCCGCGAAGAACAGCAGGAACAAGCCGCGCGGATGGCCGAGCCAGGTCTTGCCTGCCTCCGCCGGTACGGTGATTGCGGTCGCCATCGGACCCCCTTGAAATTGTCTTTTTGTGCCGGCCGGCGAAAGCGGCGGCGTTATGGCGCGGACCCTAGAGGGGAAAGGTGGGCAGAGTCAAAGCAGGGTTGAAGCGATAGGAAGTGCGCCCTTCGCCCTTGCGTCCGGCGGCAAAGCGTCCCATTTGGCAACCGATGTTCAACGACCTTTCCAGCCCCCTCACCCTGCTGCAGACCCGCCGTTCCGGCAAGCCGCGCGACCTGATCGCGCCCGGCCCGGACGATGCGCAGCTGCGCCAGATCCTCGAAGTCGCGCTGCGCACGCCCGATCATGGCAAGCTGGCCCCCTGGCGCTTCGTGATCGTGCCGCAGGACAAAAGGGAAAAGCTGGCCGCGCTGCTGGAGGCCGCCTATCGCGCCGAGAAGCCGGAGGCCGGGCGGCTGGAGATCGAGGCGATGCACCAGTTCGCGCATCAGGCGCCGACATTGGTGGTGGCGCTGTCAAAGCCGGTCGCGGGCAGCAAGATCCCGGTCTGGGAGCAGGAATTGTCGGCCGGCGCCGCGATCATGAACCTGCTGCACGCCACCCATGCGCTGGGCTTTGCCGGCGGCTGGCTGACCGGATGGCCGAGCTTCAATGACGATGTGCGCGACGCCTTTGGCAGCGCGGACGAGCGGCTGGCCGGATTCGTCTTCATCGGCACGCCCTCACGCGCGCTGGAAGAACGGCCCCGGCCAGATTATAACGATATCGTATCGACATGGGACAGATAATTGCCGAAAATACGGGCTTCCACGTAACAAGGTCCATTGACCTGCACGGCTGTATTATGGCACTGATGCACTTATGAGCGACGAATCCAAACCCGTCTATCTCCGCCTTCGCGAGATCATTGCCGCCTCCATCCTGGATGGGGACTATCGTGATGGCGACCTCCTCCCCTCGGTCCGCGCCTTTGCCGCGCAGCAGGGCGCCAATCCGCTGACCGTGGCCAAGGCCTATCAGAGCTTTCAGGATGATGGTCTGGTCGTCGTGAAACGCGGCGTGGGCATGTTCGTCGCCGATGGCGCGACCCGCAAACTGCGCGAGGCGGAACGCAGCCGCTTCCTGGAAAGCGTGTGGCCGCCGGTCGCGGCGCAGATAAGGCGGCTGGGCATCCGGCTCGACGAACTGGACAGCCAGAAGGTCTGAAGAAGAGCGTCCCGCGGGGCGCTTTTTTTTTACAATGAAGCGAGCGCCTTCACCGCCTGCTGGCGATCGGGGAAATTGGCGGCTGCCGCGCGCGACAAAGCGCGCTTCGCCTCCGCCTTGCGCCCGGCAGCGGCATAGGCCTGCCCCAGATGGAGCTGGAAGGGCGGGTTTTGCGGCGCGAGGGCGACCGCCTTTTCGAGCAGGTCGATCGCCGCCGGCCCCTTCGCATCGGTGCGCAGCAGCACCAGACCATAGATGTCGGCGGTGACCGGATTGGCCGGCATCAGGCGATAGGCCTGGGCGGCATAGAGGCGCGCCTTGCCGGGCGCATCGGTTTCCAGGCTCGCGCGGGCCAGATCGGCCATCAGCAGCGCATCATGGCCGCCCGTCTGCGCCTCCACCGCCTGCAACAGGCGCAGCGCGCCGCGCCAGTCATGCGCCTGCATCGCCGCCCCGGCCGCCAGTCGCTGCATCTCCACATCCATCGGGTTCTGCGCCAGGAACAGGCGGATGAGTTGCAGCGCGCGAGCGGGATCGCCCGCCGCGCTCCAGGCCGCGACCAGCCGCAGCGCGGCATTGCGATCGAACCGGATATTGGCCGCCGCCTCGAAACTGCGGGCGGCATCGGCCGGCCGACCGGCGGCGACCAGCGCATCGCCCAGCACAACATGGGCGGCCGGCGCGCCGGGATTGGCGCGCGCCAACAGCGCGGCGCGGTCGACCGCCTCTCCCGTGCGCCCCTGCATCAGCAGCGCGCGGATATAGGGGATATTGTCGGCCGCAGTGGCGATATCGGCCGGCGGCGTCA
This sequence comes from Sphingobium sp. IP1, assembly GCF_002708645.1. Classification (NCBI taxonomy): domain Bacteria; kingdom Pseudomonadati; phylum Pseudomonadota; class Alphaproteobacteria; order Sphingomonadales; family Sphingobiaceae; genus Sphingobium; species Sphingobium sp. IP1. Next base: position 3,362 of record NZ_NOIW01000150.1, on the reverse strand, counting down.
TGACGGCATTCGTCCCGCCCAGCAGGTCCGACGAGGGACGCACCGGCCAGGACGCGCGGGCCAGAAGCGCATCGGCCTGCGCGCGATCGCCCAGCTGCTCCTGCGCGCGGGCCGCCAGCGTCAGCACATAGGGATCGGCATCATGGCGATCGACAAGGGGCGCGAGCGTCGCCGCCGTGCCGGCATAGTCGCCGGTCAGATAGGATGCGCGGGCGAGCAGCGTGCGCGCCACGCGATTGTCGGGCTGCATCGCCACCAGCGGCCCCAGCGCATCGGCCGCCAGCACGGCATTGCCATCCGACAGATGCAGCACGCCGCGCAGCAGCCGGGTCGCCGGCTCGCCATCCAGCCGGCCATCGGTGCGGGCCAGCAGGGTGCGGGCAAGATCGATCTGGCCGGCGCGGGCGGCGATCACCGCCTGAAGGAACCAGGCGCGCGGATTGCCGGGATCGAGCGCCAGGATGCGCCGGCTGACGCTGAGCGCGCGGCTCGCGCGGCCGGCATCGGCCAGCGTCGCGGCATATTCGGTGAGCGGGGCAAGCGCATTGGGATGATCGTCCAGCGCCCGTTCGAACCAGGGCAGCGCCGCCACCAGCCCATATTGATCGCGGATCAGCATGCCGCGCAGGGTCAGCGCATCCGGATCGCCCGGTGCCAGCGTCAGAGCCCTGTCCGCCGCCGCAATCGCCCCGGCCTGATCGCCCAATGTCAGGCGGAACCGGCCGAGATCGATCCAGGTCCGGGCTGCGCGCGGGGCGAGATGCAGCGCATCGTCAAAGGCGCGCTGGGCGGCGTCATTGTCGCCCTTAGCCTGCCAGGCGCGGGCGGCGACACGGGCCGCCTCTGCCGACTTGCCTTCGCCCGCCTGCACCGCGCGCAGGGCGCCATCGGCATCGCCCTGCAACAGCAGCGCCTGCGCCAGCAGTCCATTCGTGTCCGCGACGCTGGCGCCCAGCTTGCGCGCCCGCAGCAGGTCGGCCTGCGCCCCGGCGCCATCGCCCAGCTCCATCAGTGCGCGGGCATGGCCCAGCCGCGCCGGGAGCGATGCCGGATTACCGCGAATGGCGTTCATCAGCTCGATCCGGGCGGTGCGCGCATCGCCGGCATCCAGCGCAGCGAGCCCGCGCGCGAGGGCTGCACTGCCGTCCGCCTCATGCACGCGCCACTGCCACAGGCCGGCCAGCGCCAGCAGCAGCAGGGCAAGGCCCGCCAGCAGGATCAGGCGTGAGCGCCGCATCGATCAGCCCTGCATCTTATATTGTTTGAGCAGGTCATAGAGGGTCGGCCGGCTGATCCCCAATATCTTGGCGGCACTGGAAATATTGCCGTCGGTGCGCGCGATCGCCCGGCGAATGGCGCGCCGATCGGCCATTTCGCGCGCGGCCTTGAGATTGACGACCTCGCTGCCCTCCGCCCGGTCGCCGTCCAGATCGAGATCGGCCGCCGTCACATGCTTGCCATCGGCCATGATGACCGCGCGCTTCACGCGATTTTCCAGCTCGCGCACATTGCCCGGCCAGCCCCAGGCGTCGAGTGCGGCGAGCGCATCGGGGGCGAAGCCCTTGACCTGCGGGTTCATGTCCTGCGCGAAGCGGGTGAGGAAATGGCGCGCGAGCAGCGCCGGATCGCCCGGCCGGTCGCGCAGCGCGGGGATGCGGATGACGATCTCGGCAAGGCGATAATAGAGATCCTCGCGGAAGCTGGCGGCGGCGATCATCGCATCGAGATCCTGATGGGTGGCGCAGACGATGCGCGTGTCGACCGCGATCGGCTGGCGCCCGCCGATCCGTTCGATCACCCGTTCCTGCAGGAAACGCAGCAGCTTCACCTGCAAGGGCAGCGGAATGTCGCCAACCTCGTCCAGGAACAGGGTGCCGCCCTGCGCCTGTTCGATCTTGCCGGGCGTGGTCTTGACCGCGCCGGTGAAGGCGCCCTTTTCATGCCCGAACAGTTCTGATTCCAGCAGGGTTTCGGGGATGGCCGCGCAATTGATCGCGACGAAGGCACCGCCGCGACGCGGGCTGGCATCATGCAGCCCCTGCGCCAGCAATTCCTTGCCGGTGCCGCTGGCGCCCAGCAGCATGACCGAGACATCGGCGCTGGCGACCCGCTCGATCGTGCGGGCGACCCGCATCATCTCCGGCGCGCCGGTAATCATCCGGCCGAGCACCCTGCCCCCCTCCGGCGCGGCTTCGGCGAGGCGGGCATTTTCCTGTTCCAGCGCATGGACATGGAAGGCGCGGCGGACGATCAGGCCGAGTTCGTCAATGTCGACCGGCTTCTGGTAGAAATCATAGGCGCCGCCGGAAATGGCATTGAGCGCGCTTTCCCGTGCGCCATGGCCCGACGCCACGATCACCTTGGTATCGGGCTTGATGCGCAATATCTCCTCCAGCGTGGCAAAGCCCTCGCTGGTGCCGTCCGGGTCCGGCGGCAGGCCCAGGTCGAGCGTCACCACATCGGGCGCCTCCATCCGCAGCATCTCGATCGCCTCCAGCCGGTCGCCGGCGATGAAGAGCTGATAATCCTCATAGGCCCAGCGCAATTGCCGCTGCAGGCCGGGATCATCCTCGACGATCAGCAATTTGGGGCGGGTCTCGCTCATCAGGCGGCCTTTCCTTGAACATCATCGCGCGCCGGCGCGGGCGCCAGCGGCAGGCGCAGGGTGAAACGGCTCCCCACGCCGGGTTTGCTTTCCACGTCGATCCGCCCGCCCATCGCCTCGGCCAGGCTGCGCGCCTCGAAAGCGCCGAGGCCGAAGCCGCCGGCCTTGCTGGACGAAAAGGGCTTGAACAGATCGCGGCGAATGAATTCGGCGGTCATGCCGCAGCCCTGATCGACCACGGCCAATGTCGCCTGGCCATGCGCGCTGCCCAGATGCAGTTCGACCGGACGATCGGCATCGCTGGCGTCGATCGCATTTTGCAGCAGATGGACCAGTATCTGCTCGACCCGCGCCGGATCGGCGAGCGCGACCGGCACGTCACCGCTGACGGTGATGGCGCGCTGGCGGCCGCGGCTGCGCACGACCTGATCGACCAGCGGCCCCAGCGCCACCGGGCGCGGCTCTTCGGGCCGACCCTTGTTATGCTGCGACAGGCGGGCGAGCATGTCGTTCATCTTGCCCACCGACTCCTTGAGCGTCAGCAGCATGTCGGCGCGGAAATCGGGATTGTCGGCGTGCCGCTCCGCATTGCGCGAGAGCAGGGACAATTGGCTGACCAGATTCTTGATGTCGTGCGCGATGAAGGCGAAGCGGCGGTTGAACTCGTCGAAGCGCTGGGCGTCGTCGAGCGCCTGCTGCCCCTGCGCCTCGCTGATATGGGTCGCCGCCTGACGCCCGGCGGCGCGCAGCATGTCGA
>NZ_NOIW01000015.1:0-88067 GCF_002708645.1 Sphingobium sp. IP1 | reverse complement strand
CGCCTTCTCGCCGTGGCTCTACAAACAGCGAAACCTCGTCGAACGATTCTTCAACCGCATCAAGCAGTTCCGTGGCATCGCCACCCGCTATGACAAAGACCCTGCCAACTTCCTCGCAGCCATCAAGCTCATCTGCGTGCGCATCTGGTGCAGTGCGTAATGAGTCTACGCGCTAGGTTGCCGGCACCGCCAATTTGGCAATCGCGTCGATCAGGTCGGCGACCTTGAACGGCTTTTCGATCACCGGCACCGCATCGAACGCTTCGGGCAGATGATCGCGCCCATAGCCGCTGACGAACAGGAAGGGCATGGCCCGGTTCACCAGGACGCGCGCAACCTGCTCCACGCCCTCACCCTGGAGATTGCCGTCAAGCAGCACCAGGTCGCACTCTGCCTGATCGATCAGGACCAGCGCATCGGACACGGTCGCAGCCTGCCCGACGATATGGCCGCCCGCATCCTCCAGCGTCGCGGCCAGTTCGAAGGCGACCAGCGGCTCATCCTCAATCAGCAGCAGGCGGCGGCCGCCCAGATGCGCCTTGCCGTCACTGCCACTGCCGCTCGCGCCCTGTTCTCGAGGCGCAGGACGCGCCTTCTTGCGCAGGCGGGGGCTGGAGGCATAGGGCAGCGTCAGCGTCCACCCCATGCCCTCGGCGCCGTAATGGGGCTGGGCACTGCCGCCGTCGGAACGCAGGCTGCGCTCGATCAGCGCGGTGCCGAAGCCGCGACGGCTGGGCGGTTCGACCGGGGGGCCGCCGCGTTCGCGCCAATCCAGAACCAACTGGTTATTGGTCAGGCGCCATTCCAGCTCGACACGGCCGGCCGGGGCCGACAGCGCGCCATATTTATGGGCGTTGGTCACCAGTTCGTGCAGCACCAGCGCCAGGTGCAGCGCCGGTTCGGGCCGCAGGTCGACCTCCGGCCCGTTCCACTGGAATCGTTCGCCGTCGATCGCGCCGATCGTCACCTGCCCCTCGATCAGATCACCCAGACGCGCGGCCTGCCAGGTTTCGCCGCTCAGCAGCGAATGGGCGCTGGCCAGCGCGTGGATGCGACCGATGAAGGTCGGGGCGAAATCGGACGGGCCGGACGAATGGCGCAAGGTCTGAGTGGCAATCGCCTGGACCGACGCCAGCGTGTTCTTCACCCGGTGATTAAGCTCACCGATCAGCAGCTTCTGCGTCGCCTCCGCCCGCTTGCGTTCGGTCACGTCGAGGATCTGCAGGCTGATCGAGAAGAGCCGGCCGGCGGCATCGCGCAGCGCCGAGCAATAGCATTCGCAATCGAGGGTCAGCCCCTCGGCCGTGTGGAAGCGCAGCAGGCGGTTGGTGCGCGGCACGGTGCCGGCGATCATCTCGTCCATCAGGCCGGAAAAGTCGCCACGCTGGCTGTCGTCCAGCCATTTGAGTTCGGACGCGCCAAAGCCCGCCACCTCTGCCGCACGCCAGCCGAACAGCCGCTCCGCTCCCTTGGACCAGGCGACGACATGGCGCTGGGCATCGATTTCCACGATCGCCAAAGGGCTGTTGTCGCCATGGGCCTGGATGCGGGCCAGGGCCGCGGCATGGCTGTCACGTTCCCGCGCCAGTTCCTGCCGCTGCTGGAACAGTTCGACGAACAAGGCGACCTTGTGCCGCAGGATATGGGGATCGACCGGCTTGAACAGATAGTCGATCGCGCCGCTTTCATAGCCGCGAAACTGGCGCCGCTCGTCGGTCGCCACGGCGGTCAGGAAGATGATCGGCACGCGCCGGGTCCGTTCCGTGCCGCGCATCAGTTCGGCCAGCTCGAACCCGTCCATGCCCGGCATCTGCACGTCGAGCAGCGCCAGCGCGACATCCTCCACCAGCAGCAGTTCGAGCGCCTGCATGCCCGATCGCGCCTTGATGAGGGTCACGCCCTCGTCCGCCAGCAGCGCTTCAAGCGCGGTCAGATTTTCCTCGACATCGTCGACCGCCAGGATCTTGGTGGGCTCAGGCTGCATGGTCGAGCGCCTTCAGATCCTGCAGGTTGCGGCGATAGATTTTCTCGCCCTCGTCGAAATCGGCAAAGCCATCGGAATAACGCGAGAAGCGCAGCGTTTCCTTCGAGCCCAGCCCCAGGAAGCCGCCGCGGACCAGCGATTCCCCGAACAGGCCGAGCGCGCGGTCCTGCAATTCGCGATCGAAATAGATGAGCACATTGCGGCTGGACACCAGCTGTACCTCCCCGAAGACCTGGTCGCTCGCCAGATTATGTTGTGCAAAGACCGCGCGGCGACGCAGCGTCTTGTCGAAGACGGCAGCGCCATAGGCGGCAGTATAATAATCGGACAGCGAGGCCTTCCCTCCCGCAAGCCGATGATTTTCGCTGAATTGCGGCAGACGATCGATCGCGTAGATGCCCGCTTCCGCCTTTTCCAGCGCGGCCGGGCTGATGTCGGTGCAGTAGAAGATCGTGCGATCCTCCAGCCCTTCCTCGCGGAACAGGATCGCGAGCGAGTAGAATTCCTCGCCATTGGCGCAGCCGGCGATCCATATCTTGAGCGAGGGATAGGTCTTGAGATGCGGCACGACCTGTTCACGCAATGCCCGGAAATAGGCGGGATCGCGGAACATCTCACTCACCTGGATGGTGAGGAAGCCCATCAGGTCGGCGAACACGGCGGGATCGCGCAGCAGCAGATGCTGAAGCTGGGACAGGCTGTCGCAGCCATGCTGATGCTGGGCACGGGCCAGCCGGCGATGCAGCGATCCGCGCGAATAGCCGCGAAAGTCGTAATGATAATGGCGGAAGATCGCTTCGAGCAGCAGGTCGAGCTCCAGCTCGTCCCGCGGCCCGAAATGCTCCTCCATCAGCGCGGCATCCATACACGCACCAGGCTGAGCAATTTGTCGACGTCGAGCGGCTTGGCGAGATAATCGTTGGCACCGGCGGCCAGGCATTCCTGCTGGTCCTGCGCCATCGCCTTGGCCGTGAGCGCGATGATCGGCAAGCCCACGCCCCAGCCCTGCTTGCGGATCTCGCGCATCGCGGTCAGCCCGTCCATTTCGGGCATCATCACATCCATCAGCACAAGATCGACCTTGGGCGCATCGGCGCGCGCAGCCTCTTCGAGCGCGACAAGCGCCTCGCGGCCATTGCGTGCGATACGGACATGAACCCCATGGGGTTCGAAAATGCTCGTGAGGGCATAAACGTTCCGTATATCGTCCTCGACAACCAGAATATTTTTGCCTTCCAGCGCCTCGTCGCGGCTGAGCGAACGAGCGATCAGCTGCTGCTGGGGTTCGGGCAGTTCCGACACCACCTGATGCAGGAACAGCGTCACTTCATCGAGCAGCCGTTCGGGCGACTTGGCGCCCTTGACGATGATCGACTTGGAATAGCGGCGCAGGCGCAGTTCCTCCTCCGCGCCAAGGTCGCGGCCGGTATAGACGATGACCGGCGGGAAGCCGACGCTGTCGTCCGCGCTCAACCGTTCGAGCAGGTCGAAACCGGACGCATCGGGCAGGTTGAGATCGAGCACCATGCAATCGAAGGTCTCGCGGCCCAGCATCTCGAAACATTGGGCGGCCGAATGGGCCTCCAGCGTCTCCACCTCGCGCGAGGCGAGCAGCAGCTTGATGCTCTCGGCCTGCTGGGCGTCGTCCTCGACCACCAGAACCCGGCGCATGCGCCGGGCCATGCGCGCCTCCAGCCCTTCGAGCATGTCGATCAGCGCATCGCGCTTCACCGGCTTAAACAGATAGCCGATCGCGCCGCTGGCCAGCGCCGCCTGGCTGTCATCATCGACCGACACGACATGGACCGGGATATGGCGGGTGCGCATGTCGCGCTTGATCCGGTCGAGCACCGACAGGCCGGTATGGTCGGGCAGGTTCATGTCGAGGATGACGGCATGGGGCAGATATTGCCGCGCCATCAGCGCGCCTTCGTCGGCGGTGCCGGCGATCAGGCACTGGAAGCCCTGTTCATGCGCGATGTCGCACAGGATGCGGGCGAAGACCGGATCATCCTCCACGATCAGGATCAGGCGCGAATCCCCGGACAGGGTTTCGCGATCGTCCTGGGTGTCGACCAGGCTGGCGACACGCTGGCGCGCGGGCGTCACCGGCTGGGGGCGCGGTGCTTCGGCCAGGCTGATCGAGGGCAGATGGCTGAGCGCGGGATCGAAGCGATCGGGCAGCAGCAGCGAGAAGACACTGCCCTCGCCCGGCTGGCTTTCGACGCGCAGTTCGCCGCCCAGCAGCCGCGCCAGTTCGCGCGAGATGGAGAGACCAAGGCCGGTGCCGCCATATTTGCGGCTGATCGTGCCATCGGCCTGGCGGAAAGGTTCGAAGATCAGCTTCTGCTGCGCTTCCGCAATGCCGACGCCGCTGTCCTGCACGGTGAAGGCCACCCGGCCATCCGCATGCCGGCCGACGGTCAGCGCGACCTCGCCCCGATCGGTGAACTTGATCGCGTTGGACAGGAAATTCTTCAGCACCTGCTCGACGCGCTGCGGATCGGTTTCGATCTCGACCGGATCGGCGCCGGCGGCAAGGCGGAAGGACAGGCCCTTGGCCTGGGCCGAGGGCGCGAAGATCGCCTGCAGCTTGTCCAGCATCGGCGCGACCCGCACGGAACGCGGCTGCAATTCCAGCTTGCCCGCCTCGATCTTCGAAATGTCGAGAATGTCGTTGATCAGGGTCAGCAGGTCATTGCCGGACGTCTCGATCGTTTCGGCATGGCGGACCTGATCGGCGCTGAGATTGCCGGCACGATTTTCCGCCAGCAGGCGCGCCATGATGAGCAGCGAGTTGAGCGGCGTGCGCAGCTCATGGCTCATATTGGCGAGGAATTCGGACTTGTAGCGGCTGGCCTGATCCAGTTCGGCGGCCTGTTGCTGGAGCGACAGCTGGGCGCGGGCGAGATCATCGCGCTGCGCCTGCATGTGGCGGGCCTGTTCCTCCAGCTGGACATTGGTCTGTTCCAGCTCGCTCTGCTGCGCCTCCAGACGGGAGGCGGAGTCCTGAAGCTGGCGGCTCTGGGTTTCCAGCTCGTCATTATTAGCGCGCAGTTCCTCGCCCTGGGCCTGCAATTCCTCGGCCTGACGCTGAGTTTCCTCCAGCGCGTCCTGCAACCGGGCGCGGAAACGGGCCGAGCGCAGCGCTATGCCCATGCCAGCGCTTGCTTCCTCCAGCAGTTCGAGCACGCGGTCGTCGACCGGATCGAAGGCGCCCAGCTCCAGCACCGCATTGACGACACCGTCGGTCACGGTCGGCACGATCAGCAGATGGCGGGGACGATCGCGGCCAAAGGCCGAGCCGATCGTCAGATAATGATCGGGCACATCATGCAGCAGTTGCGCTCGCCCTTCGGCCGCGACCTGACCCAGCAGCCCTTCCTTGGCGACGAAGCGCTGCGGCATGTCGGCGTCGGCCGGCACGCCGAGCGTCGCGACGCGGTTGAACTGGCCTTCCTCGCCCTTGAACAGCGCACCGCCCTGGAAGCCGAGATAGCGCGCGAGGAAGGCGAGGATCGCCTCCCCCAGCTGCTCGACGCTCTGGTCGCCGCGCATCGCATCGGACAGGCCCAGATGCCCCGCCTGCAACCAGGCCTGGCGCGCGCGCGCCTTGCTGTTGCGGCGCACCAGCAGATAGACGGCGATGGTCAGAACCACGCCCAGAAGGCCGGTGACAAGGCCCGACATGATCGCGGTCTGCGAGGCCGATGCCATGTCGGCAAGGCGGATTTCCCGCAATCGCAGTTCCTCTCGGGCCATGGTGTCGAGCTGGGCCCGGACGGCGTCCATTTCCTGCTTGCCGCGCCCCGTGGTGACGATCGTCAGCGCCTGGATGATGCTCTGGTTGCGCCGTGCCTCGATCGTTTCCCTGAGTTCGGCAAACTTGGCATCGATATGACGCCGCAGGCGGGCGAGATTATTCTGCTGGGTCGGGTTGTCGCGGGTCAGCCTGGCCAGCGCATCGAGCCGCCCCGGCATGGTTGCCACCGCATTCTCATAGGGCTCCAGATAGCCACGGTCGCTCGTCAGCAGATAGCCGCGCTGGCCGGTCTCGGCATCCTGCGCGGTCGAAAGCAGTTCGTCGAGCGCAATCAGCACATTATGGGTATGGCGGATCGCCCGGTCGCTCTCGCCCAGGCCCTGGATATTGAGATAGGCGACGGCGCCGCTTACCAGGAAGAAAGCAATCCCAAGGAACAGGCCCAGCGCCGCCCATGCATCCGTGCGCCCGCTGACGGAGCCAAATTTCGCCTTGCCCATTATCATCCTGTTGTCGTTGCCGTGACGGAGGTGCCGACTAAGGGGCATTTCCGCACGAAAGCAAGCGCCACCTTGCGCCGGAGCGCCAGGGCTGATCGAGATCAACATTATGATGCGCCTGATCGCATCCCGAGCGCCCGCGACCATTGCGCACAGGCTGCGCCATTGCCATCATCGCGCGACACGGAGTGGCGGGAGGCCGGCGATGGAGACGATCGGGCGCGATCTGCGGGAGATGCAGCGTGTGCCGCTGACGGCCGAGCATGTCGCGGCGCTGCGGGCCGAGGGCCGCGAGGCCATCTATCCCGCCGGCACCTATATCGTCCGGCCCGGCGACCCGGTCGATCGCTTCATCTATGTCGAGGATGGCGAGATCGAGGTGGTCAATCCGTTCGGCGAGGAACGGCATGTCCCCTCCACCATCGGACCGACCCAGTTCATGGGCGAGATTTCCTTCCTGAGCGGCGGCAGCTGGTCGATCCCGATGCGCGCGGCACGCGATACCCGCGTGCTGGAAGTGCCGCGCCCGACGATGCTGCGGCTGATGGCGGCGATCCCGGAAATGTCGGACATCATCATCACCGTGCTGGCGGCGCGACGCCGGCGGCAGCTCGACATGGGCGACAGCACATTGGTGCTGATCGGCGAGGATGAGGATCGGGCGGTGCGCTGCATCGCCGAATTCGCCAGCCGCAACCGCCTGCCCTACACATCCCATGCCCTGGGCAGCGACGATGCCCGGCGGGTCGCCGCCAGTTGCGGGGCGCAGGCCGACCGGCCCGCCGTGATCTTCGGTCGCGACAATGTCGTTGCCGATCCCACACCCGAGAAGGTCGCCCGGCTGTTCGGCCTGGATCGCGGCTTTACCGAGAATGAGACGGTAGACCTGCTGATCGTGGGCGGTGGGCCGGCCGGCGTGGCGGCGGCCGTCTACGCCGGGGCCGAAGGGCTCAACGCGCTGGTGGGGTGGAGGATATCGCGATTGGCGGCCAGGCGGGGACGTCGAGCCGGATCGAAAATTATATGGGTTTCCCCACCGGGATTTCGGGCGCCGACCTGGTCTGGCGCGGCGAGGTGCAGGCGATGAAATTCGGCACCCGCTTCCTGATGCCGCGCCGGGTGACGGCGCTGGAGGAAACCGGCGACGGCCATTATTGCGGCGTCTTCGACAATGGCCAGCGCATCTGTGCCCGCGCGGTGCTGGTTGCGACCGGCGTGGAATATCGCCGCCTGCCGATCGCGCGGCTCGCCGATCTGGAGGGCGCCGGCATCTATTATGCCGCGACCGAGAATGAGGCGCGCTATTGCCGCCAGGCCGAAGCCGTAGTGGTCGGCGGCGGCAACAGCGCCGGCCAGGCGGCGATGTTCCTCAGCCGCAGCGCGCGCCATGTCCATCTGCTGGTGCGCGGGCCTTCGCTCGCTTTGTCGATGTCCAGCTACCTGTCGAGCCGGCTGGAGGCCGACCCGGCGATCACCATCCATTATGACACCGAAATTGACAGGCTGCATGGCGATGCGCAGCTCGATGCGGTGACCATCCGTCACGCCGACGGCAGCGCGCGCGAGATCGCCTGCTGCGCCCTGTTCATCATGGTCGGCGCGGCGCCCAATACCGGCTGGCTGTCGGGACTGGTGGCGCTGGACGACAAGGGGTTCGTGCTGACCGGCGATGCGGTCGAGGCCCCCTCCCCCTATGAGACCTCACGCGCCGGCATCTTCGCGGTCGGCGACGTGCGCGCCGGATCGGTGAAGCGCGTCGCTTCTGCCGTGGGCGAAGGATCGGTCGTGATCTCGCGCATCTGGAGCCATGTGAATGGGTGAAGCATGAAGGCAGCACTTCTTTTCCTGCAGGCCGCCACAGGCGCCGTCGCCCCGGCCCCGACGATGGACGCCATGCGCCAGCAGGTGACCGATGCCTATCGCCAGGAGGAGGCGCGACAGGCCGCGTTGCCACCGGCGAAGGACGATGCCGAGAAGATCATCCGGCTGGGCACGCTGGATCAAGTCGGTCGCATCACCATGATGAAACTGGCCTGGTCATCGGTGCCCGCCGACCAGCAACCGGTATGGCGCGGAGCCATATTGGCCGAGATCAGTCGCCATGACAGGCTGAATCAGGAACGGCTGAAAACGATGATCCCGAAAGAAGGATGGTTCCGGATCAGCATATACGGCAAGGAAGCGGCCCGCGCCGCCTTCCTGATCGTCCAGCATGCCGTCGACGATCCGGCGCTGATGCGCGGGACACTGAACCGGATGGAGGCCCTGCTGTCGGACGGCGAGGCCGAGGGCCAGGCCTATGCGATGCTCTATGACCGGGTGGCGATGACATTCGACAAGAAGCCGCAGCGCTATGGCACCCAGGTCAATTGTGTCGACGGCCGATGGCAGCCGACCGACCTGGAAGCACCCGATGCGGTGAATGCGCGCCGCCAGGCAGTCGGCATGACGCAGACGATCGAGCAATATCTGGCGATGTTCGATAACGCCCAGTGCCCCAAGGCATAGCGCGCCCGGTCAGGCCGCGCGTTGCAGTTTCTCCCGCAGCGTCACCAGCGACTGGTTGAGCGCGGCGATTTCCTCGATCGAGATGCCGACGGCCTCCATCAGTTCGGCCGGGACGCAGGTTGAGACGTCCTGCGCCACCGACTGACCCTGCTGCGTCAGGCGCACGCGGACCACACGCTCGTCGGCGGTGTCGCGCTGGCGGGTGACGAGGCCCGCCGCCTCCAGCCGCTTGATCAGCGGGGTCAGCGTATTGGATTCGAGGAAAAGCTGACCGCCGAGTTCGCCGACCGTCTGGTCGTCGCGCCGGGCCAGTGCCACCATCACCAGATATTGGGGATAGGTGAGGCCGTAACGATCGAGCAGCGGCTTGTAGAGCCGGTTGAAGGCAAGCCCGGTCGAATAGACGCCGAAGCAGAGAAAATCGTCAAGCGCGCCGCGCGCGGCATTTTCGGTAGTCATGGCGAGGGTGGTCATGGCGATACTCCTTGCTCCTAAATATAAATCGCACGCGATATGATCGCAAGGGTTGACGACTCACATCGGCAGACGCATATAGATCGCACGCGATTTAATCGCAGATGATTAAATGAAAGGACCGATCGATGAGCAGCAAGATCCTCTATTCCACCAGCGCCACCGCAACCGGCGGCCGTGACGGCAAGGCCGCAACCACCGATGGCAGCTTCGCCGTGACGCTGGGCACGCCCAAGGAACTGGGCGGCAATGGCCAGGGCAATAATCCTGAACAGCTGTTCGCATCGGGCTATGCCGCCTGCTTCCTGGGCGCGATGAAGTTCGCCGCCAGCCAGGACAAGGATCTGCCCCGCGTGCCTGCCGACGCCAGCGTCACCGCCACGGTCGGCATCGGCCCGCGCAGCGACAAGGGCTTTGGCCTGGACGTCGCGCTGGAAATCAGCCTGCCGGGCGTCGACAAGGCCGCGGCCGAGGCGCTGGTCGCCGAAGCGGACACGATCTGCCCCTATTCGCACGCCACGCGCGGCAATATCGACGTGCGCCTGAGCGTCGCCTGACGCACGACATTCTCGACAAAGAAAAAGGGCGGCCTGTGCGGGCCGCCCTTTTCATTATCAGCCGATCATCATCAGGCTGGCATTGCCGCCCGCGGCGGTCGTGTTGATGGAGGTCGACACCTCCTCCAGCAGCCAGTCGAGATGCCAGGCGCGCTCGTCGCCGGGCGCGGCGGCATGGACGGTGACGATCGGCCCATCCAGTTCGGCCACCGCCTGGGTTGCGGCGAGGATCTGGTCGGCATCCCCCTCCACCAGCATCGCGGCGAAAGGCGCGTCAGGCTGGGCGAGGAAATGAGCGGCGACGCTGGCGGGCAGGCCCTGCGGCAGCGGCGCCCCCTCGATCACCGCGCGATTGCCGGTCGCCAGCACGGCGGCCATCTGGGCCAGCAGGCCGCGCCGCGTGCCCGGACGCAGCAACAGCAGGCCGCGCGGATGCAGCGCATAGAGGTTGGTCTCGCCGACCGGGCCGGGCAGCGCCAGTTCGACGGCGAGCGCCGACGCATCACCATAATGGCGCGCAACCGCCGCCGCCTCATGATCGTCCTGCGCCTCCAGCCAACTGACGAAATCATGGATGGGCGAGGCGAGATAGCCGACCCGCTCGGCAAAGACCGGCGCGGTGCGGGTCAGGCGGCCGAGATAGAGCGGCCCGCCCGCCTTGGGTCCGGTGCCCGACAGGCCGCGCCCGCCGAACGGCTGAACCCCGACGATCGCGCCGATGACGTTGCGGTTCACATAGATATTGCCGGCCTTCACCCGCGCGGTGACGCGCGCCACCGTCTCGTCGAGGCGGGTGTGCAGGCCGAAGGTCAGGCCATAACCGGTGGCGTTGATCGCATCGACCAGCGCATCCATCCGCTCGCGACGGAAACGGATGACGTGCAGCACCGGGCCGAATATCTCGCGGCTGAGGTCCGCGATGCTGTCCAGTTCGATGATGGTCGGCGCGACGAAGGTGCCGTGCACGGCCTCTTCGGGCAACTCCTGCTGCTCGACCTTCCGGCCGAGCGCGCGCATCGCGGCGATATGCTGTTCGATGCCCGCCTTCGCCTCGGCCGTGATGACCGGGCCGGTGTCGACCGCGAGCCGATCGGTGCGGCCGATGCGCAATTCCCTGAGCGCCCCCTTCAGCATGGTGAGGGTGCGATCGGCGACATCCTCCTGCAGGCACAGGATGCGCAATGCCGAGCAGCGCTGGCCGGCGCTGTCGAAGGCAGAGGCGATGACGTCGGCCACCACCTGTTCCGCCAGCGCCGAACTGTCGACGATCATCGCATTCTGGCCGCCCGTTTCGGCGATCAGCGGGATCGGCTTGCCGGCGGGCGACAGGCGGGTGGCGAGTTGGCGCTGGATGAGGCGAGCGACCTCGGTCGAGCCGGTGAACATGACGCCCGCCGTTTCCGGCGCGGCGACCAGCGCGGCGCCGATCCGGCCGTCGCCGGGCAACAGTTGTAGCGCGTCGCCGGGCACGCCGGCCTCATGCAGCAGGCGGACGGCTTCGGCCGCGATCAGCGGGGTTTCCTCGGCGGGCTTGGCCAGCACCGGATTACCCGCGACCAGTGCAGCCGCGACCTGTCCGGTGAAGATGGCGAGCGGGAAGTTCCACGGGCTGATGCAGGTGATCGGTCCCAGCGGCAGCTGATCCGGGCCGAAGGTGCCGCGTGCCTGCGCCGCATAATAGCGCAGGAAGTCGATCGCCTCGCGCACTTCGGCGATGGCGTTGGGCAGCGACTTGCCGGCTTCGCGCATGATGAGGCCGAGCAGCACCGGCATCCGGTCCTGCATCGCGTCGGCCGCCCGATCCAGCAGGACGGCACGATCGGCGACGGGCGTGTTGGGCCAGCAGGCGTTGGCGGCGCGGATCGCGGCGGCGCGGGCGTGGTCAGCGCTCGCTTCCCACACGGTGCCGACGATGTCGCGATGGTCGGCGGGGTTGCAGACCGGGCGGGCTTCCCCTTCCCCGCCCTCGGGCGCGGCGGCCCAGGCGATGGTGGCGCTGTGCTGCAGCGCCTGCGTCAGCGCGGCGAGCGCGCCTTCGTCGCTGAGATCGATGCCGTCCGAATTGCGGCGATCGGGATAGAGGCCGGCGGGCGCGGCGATCTGGTCATGCCGGGCGCCGGGATGCGGCATGGCGCGGACGATCTCGACCGGGTCGGCGATCATCTCCTCGATCGAGACATCGGGATCGGCGATGCGGTTGACGAAGCTGCTGTTCGCGCCATTTTCCAGCAGGCGGCGGACGAGATAGGCGAGCAAGGTCTCATGCGTGCCGACCGGCGCATAGATGCGGCACGGGCGGTCCAACTTGTCCTTGCCGACGACCTGCTCATAAAGCGGCTCGCCCATGCCGTGCAGGCACTGGAACTCATATTTGCCGATCGCGAAGTCCGGCCCGGCCATCTGGTAGATGGTGGCCAGCGTCTGGGCATTATGGGTCGCGAATTGCGAGAAGACGGCGTCGGGCGCGGCCAGAAGTTTCTTCGCGCAGGCGACATAGGCGACGTCGGTATGGACCTTGCGGGTATAGACCGGAAAATCGGCGAGGCCGTCGACCTGCGCGCGCTTGATCTCCGCATCCCAATAGGCGCCCTTGACCAGACGCACCATCATCCGGCGATTAGCGCGACGGGCGAGGTCGATGATCCAGTCGATGACGAAGGGGCAGCGCTTGCCATAGCCCTGGACGACGAAGCCCAGGCCATCCCAGCCGGCAAGGTCGGGATCGAGCGCCAGGCTTTCGAGCAGGTCGAGCGAGAGTTCGAGCCGGTCGGCCTCCTCCGCATCGATGTTGAGGCCGATGTCGTAGCGCTTTGAGAGCAGCGCGAGTTGCTTCACCGCCGGCAGCAATTCGCCCATCACCCGGTCGGCCTGCGCCCGGACATAGCGCGGATGGAGCGCCGACAGCTTGATCGAGATGCCGGGGCCGGCATAGATGCCGCGACCGGCCGACGCCTTGCCGATGGCGTGGATCGCCTTTTCATAATCGGCATAATAGCGCGCGGCGTCGGCGGCGGTGGTCGCCGCCTCGCCCAGCATGTCATAGCTATAGGCGAAGCCCTTGGCCTCCAGTTCCTTGGCGCGCTTGACCGCTTCCTTGATCGTCTCGCCGGTGACGAACTGTTCGCCCATCATCCGCATGGCGAGATCGACGCCGCGCCGGATCACCGGTTCGCCAGCGCGGGCGACCAGGCGAGCGAGCGCCGCCGCCAGGCCGCGATCGTCGACGCTGCCGACCAGCTTGCCGGTGACGACCAGGCCCCAGGTCGCGGCGTTGACGAACAGCGACTTGCCGCCGCCCAGATGCGAACTCCAGTCGCCATCGGCGATCTTGTCGCGAATGAGGGCATCGCGCGTGTCATTGTCCGGGATACGCAGCAAAGCTTCGGCGAGGCACATCAGCGCCACGCCCTCCTGACTGGAGAGCGAATATTCCTGGACCAGCCCCTCGACCCCGGTGCCCTTGTGATTGGCGCGCAGGGTGGTGACCAGATGGCGCGCCGTGTCCGCCACGGCGGCGCGGGTGGCCTCGGGCAGGGTCGCCGCGTCGAGCAGCGGGGCAAGGCACTCGGCCTCGTCCCGGCGATAAGCGGCGGTGATCGCCCGGCGCAGCGGCGACTGATCGCGGATGGCGGGGGCGAAGGCGGCAAAGGGATGCTGGTCGGTCATGCGACCAGAATATCCGATCGGCGCATTTCATTCCGTCTTATGAATGCCCCGATAAATGCCAAAGTGACTTATTAATGGCAGCATGATAGGCACATTGCATGACTAACAAGCCTGCTATGGTCGAAATGGATGAGTTCGACCGGCGTATCATCGCCGCACTGGTCGAGGATGGCCGCATGACCGTGACCGATCTGGCCGCCAGCGTTGGCCTGTCCAAGACGCCCTGCCAGGTGCGGTTGAAGCGGTTGCAGGAGAGTGGCGTCATTCGCGGCTTTCGCGCGATCGTCGATCCGGCCAAGCTGGGGATGGACCATGTCGCCTTTACCGAGGTGAAGCTGAGCGACACGCGAGAGAGCGCGCTGCGCGAGTTCAATGCGGCGGTAAGGCGCATCCCGGAGGTCGAGGAATGCCATATGCTGGCGAGCAATTTCGACTATCTGCTCAAGGTCCGCACGTCCGATATTCGCCGCTATCGCATGGTGCTGGGCGAGAAGATTTCCGCCCTGCCCCATGTCGCCAGCACATCGACCTTCGTGGCGATGGAGACGGTGCTGGAATCCGGCAGCAAGCGGCCGCGCCGTTAACGCGGGACCGAAGGCCCTTCCACCCGGATGCCGCGCCGCTGAAGCTCGGCCCGCGCCGCCTTCTGATGCGGGGTCAGGCGCTGATAATCGGTGGTCGAACGCCAGATTTCGAGCACGTCCTGATCGCTGCGGAACGCGACGTCCGCCTCTGCATTGGCATAGTCCTGCAGACGATATTTTCTCGGCGCTTTTTCGATCACCCGTCATCCCTTTCGCGGGAGACGTAGCGGATTTTACGTAAAATCCGCGTGATCGGGATCACGCGGTTAATGCATGTTAATCGAACAGGGTCAGCGACACTGCGTCGCCCATGGCGCGATAGCCGGCCGGATTGGGATGGAGCGCATCGCCGCCATCATAAGCGGGCAGCAGCCGGTCGGGGCGCGCGGGATCACGCGTGGCGCGGTCGAAATCGACCAGCCCGTCGAAATGGCCCGGCGTGCGGATCCAGGCATTGACCGACTGCCGGTCCGCCTCATTCTGGGCATCGGCATGATAATAATCGTTGCCGACAAAGGGCATGATGGTGGCACCGATCACCTTGATCCCGCGCGCATGGGCGCGGGCGATGATCTGGCGATAGGCGCCGATGATGCGGGCGACATGGGCCTTGTGATCCTCGACACTGACCGGGGCATCGCGAGTGAGGGTGCCAAGATCATTGACCCCTTCCAGCAGGACCAGATGGGTGACGCCGGGCTGGGCCAGCACATCGCGGTCAAGCCGGGCGAGCGCATTGGGGCCAAGCCCGTCGTTCAGCAGCCGGTTGCCGCCGATCCCCTGATTGACGATGGCGATGTCGCGCCGCTTGGGATCGGCCTGCAACCGCTGGGCGAGCCGGTCGGTCCAGCGATCATTGCCGTTGGTGGTCGATCCCTTGCCATCGGTGATGGAGTCGCCCAGCGCCACGACCAGTCGTGCGGGCGCGCAGCGTTCGACCTCCAGCGCGGCGAGATTGAACCAATGATCGAACGAGGCGGCGCCCGCCATCACCGTGTCGGTCAGATGATCGCCGGGCAGATGCCAGGAGGTGGCGCGCGAACCGGGATGCGAAGTCTGTTCCGGTTCGCCCTGATAGCGGATGGTGACGGCGATATTGTCGAGCGCGGCGACCGGCAGCGATACCGGGTCGGAGAGATAGTCGGCACCGGCCGGCACGATCAGGTCCGGGCTGCCATCGAAGCGCAGCGAAATGAGCGTGCCGGGATCGATCGCCGGCGATGTGCTGGCGGGCGCGCGGGCGATGCTGACGCCGGCGATATGGAGCGGCGCCGTGCCGGCGAGGTTGGAGATGCGCACGCGCAGCCGGTCGCCGGCGATCGAAGGGCGGACGATCTGGCGCAGCGACTGGTCCTTGAGCGTGCCGGCGGTCAGTGCGGCGTCGCCGGTCGGCCGGAATTGCGAGGAGGCCCAGCCCGTTACCCAGGTCGGCGTGCAGGTCTTTGCCGCCGCCGGGCTGGTCGTGAGGGCCAGGAGCGAGAGGCAGATCAGAAGCGGAGAACGCATCATCGGCAGGTTCCTTTCAGCGGCGGCCCGACCGGCACGCGACGCCATTGCAGGGATATGAGAAAGTCACAGTTCGAAGTTCACACCGTTGCACGATAGAATTTCGGCCATTTCCGCCGAAATCGCGAGGACGGCGCGACAGTGAGGCGCCCGTGAAGCGACAGCCATGCAACACTGACGCAACGATGAAGCGACACCGAAGCGACAGCGAGACGACACCCAAGCGACAGCGGATGCGATCGATGAAGGCGGAGACGGACGGTTTCATCCCACAGGGTAGATCAAAGAAAATCCAATTTGGAAAGCACTCCGCTCCACAGGCCGACGACCGCCGCATGCTCCCAAGAAAAAGGGCCGGCGTTGCCGCCGGCCCTGTCAGTGCATCCCTGGGGGAGGATCAGAAGTTGGCCCGGATACCGGCCAGCACGGTGCGGCCGGGATAATAGACCGAATAGGCCGCGTTCGAATATTCGAAGGTGGTGCGGATCGGCTCATCCGTGATGTTCAGCACATCGAGCGTCAGGCGCAGCGCCTTGTTGAAGAAGGGCAGCTGATAGCCGGCCGACATGTCGAGCTGGCCACGGGCGTCGGACTTGAGGTCGGCGCCGTTGATGCCGTTCTGCGGACCGTTCACGGCGATCGCCTCGTCATTCCAGACATAGTTCACGCTGACCGACAGACCGCCATTTTCATAGAAGCCCTGCAGGTTGTAGCTCCAGGGCGACACGCCGGTCGCGACCAGACCCGACGAAGAGGACTGCTTGAGATAGGTGCCGTTGGCCGAGAAGCCGAGGCCCTTCACCAGGAAGTCGAGCGGCTGCACCCAGGTCGCTTCGATACCCTTGATCTTGAGATCGCGCAGGTTGACCGGGCGGTTCACGGTGATCGGCAGCTGAGCGACCGGGATGCCGGTCTGGAGCGACCGGTCGTTGAGGGCGTTCTGCTGCGTCGAGATCAGGCTGTCGAACGGAATGTTGAGCGACCCGAAGGCAACCTGTTCGGAGGTGGTGACGGTGAAGCCCTGGATATTCTTCATGAACAGCGACACGCCGACATAACCGATGCCGCCGGTGTAGATTTCGCCGCCCAGGTCATAATTGTCCGAGGTGTAGGGCTTGAGGTTCGGGTTGCCCGCCGTGGCGGTCAGCGCCGAAGGATCGGAGAAGGTGATGCCCGGCAGGATCGCGCCGGCATCCGGGCGGGTCATCGTCCGCGAGGCCGACGCACGCAGCTTCACATTGTCGGCGACATCATAGGTCAGGTTGATCGACGGCAGGAAATTCTCGTAGGTCGAGGACGAGGTGATGTCGACGATCGCCGTGCCGACCTGGCTCGGCCCGACGACCAGCTGGTCGGTGTGAGCGTAGCGCATGCCGGTGTTGATGTGCAGGTCGCGGCCGGCAATGGTCGTGACGCCGTTCAGTTCGAAATAGGCACCCCAGACCTTCTCATCCATGTCGCCGGTCGCACCGCCAGTGACGGCACCGCGTGCTTCGGGCGCGCTGTCGCGATAGCTGGCATAGTTGGTGGCCTGCTTGAGCGCATCGAAGTCCGGCACGATGAAGCCGGCGGTCGAGGAGCTGCGCAGATACTGAGCGATGGCGCTGGTCGGCACGGTGCCGGTGGCGCCGGTGCAGCCAGTGCCGCAGACCGACAGCTGATAGGCGGTGCTGTTGTCATAGGCGCGGATCGAACGGGTCGCCTGATCATAGGCGCCGCCGACCTTCACGTTGAACATGTCATCGCCATAGGTCACGTCGAGATGCGCGCCCTTGGTCTCGGTCTTGCGACGGACCAGCTGGATATTCTGGCGATACCATTGCCAGCTGCCGTTGTTCGGATCGTTGAGGTCGAGATTGCTGGTAATCGACGGATAGTCGCCACCGGTATTGTCATAATAGGTTTCGACGCCCGACTGCGGCGTGGTCTGGAAGGCCCAGGTCGGCTGTTCGCGGAAGAAGCGGCTCTTCGACCAGTTGGCGCTGAGGTCGACCTTCAGATCCTCGGTCGGCTGCCAGCTGACGCTCGGGTTGACGTTCCAGAATTTGGTCGTCTGCTTGAACAGGCTGGCTTCGAGGAAATAGGAGGAGTTGGCGAAGGTGCCGCTGGTGACGACGCCATTGTCATCGACGGTCAGGTCGATCGGCACCATGCCGCCGGTCGACTGGGCACTGGTGCCCGGCCCCGAGTTGCGGACCTGCCAGTTCATGTTGACCTTGCTGTAATCACGCTTGGATTTGGCCCAGATGCCGTCCAGGGCGAAATGCAGCTCGTCCGACGGGCGCCATTCGAGCGAGGCCAGCGCCGAGATGCGCGAGCGATCGCCTTCGGTCAGGCTCTTGCGGCCGAGACGCGGGATCAGTGCGGTGCTGAGCTGGTCGCGGGTCAGACCCGACGTGGCGACGACATCGACCGGCTGGCCGGCGACCAGGCCATGGCCGGTATTGTTGGGAACGACCGAGGCCCAGGAGAAATTATTGCCGCCGGCGTCGCCGGTGCCGAGATTACCGTCGGTCCAGCCGACCGATTCAAAGCCATCTACGCGGGTCTTGGTCTTCACGCCGGCAACGCCGACGAGGATGCCGAACGTGTCGGTGGTGTGGCTGGCGACGATCGCGCCGCGTGGGCTGAACTTGTCGTTATTGTCGGTATATTGGCCCTGTGCCACGACGGTGACATGGGTGCCTTCCTTGTCGAAGGGACGGGCATTGCGCAGGTTGACGGTGCCGGCGATGCCGCCTTCAAGCGTCGAGGGCGACGGGCTCTTGGCGAGGTCGAGGCGGGTGAAGAGTTCCGACGGGAAGAAGTCGAGATCGACTTCGCGGTTGGCGCTGCCGCCGTTGGTGCCGCCATCCGATGCAACCTGAAGCTGCGAACCGTTGAGCAGCACGCGGGTGAAGCTGGGGCCAAGGCCACGGATCGCGACCTGGGTGCCTTCGCCGTTGATGTCGCGATTGAGGCGCACGCCGGGCATACGGTTCAGCGTTTCAGCGAGGTTGGTGGCGGGCAGCTTGCCGATATCTTCCGCGAAGATCGAGTCGCCAAACGCAACCGCATTCTTCTTGGCGTTGGTGGCGCTTTCCAGCGAGGCGCGGATACCGGTGACGACGATGTCGGCGGTTTCGCTGTCCTGCGGCGCGGCGGCGGTTTCGGCCGGTGCAGCAGCATCCTGCGCAGCGGCGGCCTGGGCCAGGCCCAGCGCACCGAAGGCGGATGCGGCGAACAGGGCCGCACGGATATTATTGTGGCGTGAAACGTTCATACAACCTCTCCCCGAGCGCTGCCCCCGACTATCCGGTGGGCGTATCTGGTAGCGCTATCAGATGCAGACCAATAAAGTGCCCGTCCCAATTGTCAAGATATGGGACGAGCGAAAATGGTAACGTTATTAATTTTCAGCGAACTGTGGCATTTGTGCTGATGACGGCCTGCGCCGCGGTCAGGCCCGGCGCGCTGGCGCGGACGGTTACCTGCCCCTTCTCGCCCGGTTTTGCCTTCACGATCACCAGCGCCAGGCCATTGAAAGCCTTGCGATCATGCGACGGGAAAGCGGTCAGATCGGTCGGGTCGCCATTGTCGGTGGCAATGATCTCGCCCGGCCCCTCGATCGAGAAGCTGATGTCCTGCTTGGCGGCGGGGACGACATTCCCGTCCTTGTCGAGAACCTTGAGCGTCACGAAACTGAGGTCGCGGCCGTCATCGGCGATGGCGCTGCGATCGGCAGTCAGCGACAGTTTCGCCGCCTCGCCCACGGTGCGGATCGTCTCGGTCGCCCAGGGCTGGCCCTTCTTCCAGGTGACGACCTTCACCTCGCCCGGCTCATAGACGACATAGTCCCAGCGGAAGCGATATTCATAATCGCGCTTCTTGACCTTGCCCTGCGACTTGCCGTTGACGAACAGCTCCGCCTCGTCGGCCGAGGAGAAGACATGAACCGGCGTGATCTGGCCGACGCGGTCGGGCCAGGTCCAGTGCGGCAGGATATGCGCGAATTTGAGGTCCGGCCGCCAGCGCGCCTGGTAGAGCCAGAAGCGGTCCTTGGGGAAACCGGCGAGATCGAGGATGCCGGAATAGCTGCTGCGCGACGTGTAATAGGGGGTCGGTTCGCCGAGATAGTCGAAGCCGGTCCAGACGAACTCGCCCGCGACATAGGGGTTCTGGTCATCGGCAGCCCAGACCCGATCGGGCGAGGAGCCGAAATCGGCGGCATGCATCTCATAGGCCGACACCTGATGCGTGTCGGGATTGCCGCCCGACCAGGGGCGGACCGGACCGCTGATCGCGCCAGCGACCGGGAACATATATTCGCCGCGGCTGGAAAGGGCCGAGGCGCTTTCGGTGGACAGGATGACCTTGTCCGGGAATTTCGCGCGGAAGGCGGGATATTGGCCGACGATGCCGCGAATGCCGGCGCCCTGATAATTGAGGCTGATGACGTCCACGGTGGTCGGCAGCAGCATGTCCGCCTTGGCATAGTTCATCGCGCTGGTGGCGGGACGGGTCGGGTCTTCCTGATGGGCGATGGCGACCAGTTCGCGGCCGATCTTCGCCCCCGCCTCGCCATCATATTGTTCGCCAACCTCGTTGCCGATGCTCCAGATGATGATCGAGGGATGGTTGCGGTCGCGGCGCAGCATGGCGCGGGCGTCGGCCTCACGCCAGTCCGGGAAGATCAGGTGGAAATCATGCGGGGTCTTCTTCTTCTCCCAGCTGTCGAACACCTCGTCCATCACCAGGAAGCCCATGCGGTCGGTGAGTTCGAGCAGCTCGGGCGCGGGCGGATTATGGCTCATGCGCACGGCGTTGGTGCCCATGTCGCGCAATATTTCGAGCTGGCGCTCGGCCGCGCGGGCGTTGAAGGCGGCGCCGAGTGCGCCGAGATCATGATGATTGTTGACGCCGCGCAGCGGAATCTGCTCGCCATTGACGATCACGCCCTTGTCGGGATCGAACTTTATGTCGCGCACGCCGAAGCGGGTTTCGTAGCTGTCGATCAGCTTGCCACCCTGGGTCACGGTGGAGACGGCGACATAGCGGTTGGGCGCTTGCGTGGGCGGCGGGCCCCAGAGGCGCGGATTGCTGAGGATCGTGCTGCCCTTCAGCTCCGCCTTGCCATGGGCGGCGATGCTGCTGGACTGGCGGGCGATGCTGGCGACGGGGCGGCCGATGCGCTTGCCGCTGGCGTCGATCGCATAGAGGGCGGTCGCGACCTCGACCTGCGCCGGGGTGTCGCCGTCATTGTCGAGGGTGAGGCTGAGGTCCACGCTGGCCTGCGCCTTGCTGACCTGCGGCGTGCGGACGATGCTGCCCCACTGGCCGACATGGACCTTGTTGGTGGTGGTGAGATAGATGTCGCGATAAAGGCCGCCGCCCGGATACCAGCGCGCCGAGGCCTGGGGATTGTCGAGCCGGATCACCAGCTGGTTCTGCCCGCCCGGCACCGCATAGGGGGTGAGGTCGAGGCGGAAGCTGTTATAGCCATAGGGCCAGCCGCCGACGAGCTTTCCATTGAGCCAGACGGTGGCGTAGGACATCGCCCCTTCGACATCGAGGAAGATCGACTTGCCCTTGTCACTGGCGGGGATGGTCAGCGCCTTGCGATACCAGCCAATGCCCCAGCTGGGCAGGCGGCCCATGCCGCCATAGGGGCCATCCTTGATGAAGGGGCCGGCGATTGCCCAGTCGTGCGGCAGATCGACATGGGTCCAGCCGCTGTCGTCGAAGCCGGGCTGGACATAGGAGACGGTGCCGCCCGGATTGCCGGCGGGGCGGATGTGATGCTTGGCGGGATCGGCGATGAAGGGATTGGCGCTGGGCAATATCCAGGGCTTGAGCACGCGGGCGCCGCTGTCGTCCACCTGCACCGCTGCGTCGGGGCGGGCATCGGCCACCTTGCCATCGCCGGCATCCTCGATCGGCGGGCGTACATCATAGCGCAGATCCTCGGTCAGGCCGGCAGGATCGCCCTTGGTGAAGCGCCAGTCGCGGCTGATCGAGACGCTGTCGCGCGGCGCGGCCAGCAGCGTGGCGGGGCTGAGCAGGCAGGAGGCGAGCAGGATGGTGCGCAGGGTCTTCATCAGGGGCTCCGTCAGAGCTGGGCGAGCGCGGCGCGGGCGCCGTCGGCTTCGAGGATGGCGAGCCAGCGGATCAGCGCGGCGCGGAAGGCGGCATTGCCGGCAAGGTCGGCGGGCACCACGGCGTCGAAGGCCAGGATTGCGTCGACGCGGGCTTGCGTCGAGGATGCGTCGGCCAGCCGGGCGGCGATGGCAGCGGCGAGCGGATCGTCGACGACATGGGCCTCACCCCGATCATCGACGCCGGCCTGCCAGCGGACCCAGGCGGCGACGGCGAGCGACAGCGCATCGATCCCCTGCCCTGCCGACAGCCGCGCGGCGATGGTGGCGAGCAGGCGCTGGGGCAGCTTCTGCGACCCGTCCATCGCGATCTGGCGGGTGCGATGCTGCAAGGTCGGATTGTCGAAACGCGCCATCAGCTCGCGGCGATAGGCGGCGACGTCCAGCTCGGGCGGCGGCGACAGGGTGGTCTGCGCCTCGTCCCACAGAGTTTCAACGAAATGCCGGGCTTCGGGCAGCGCGAGCACTTCATGGACATGGTCGATGCCGGCGAGGCCGCCGAGATAGGCGATGCCGCTATGCGCGCCGTTGAGCAGGCGCAGCTTCGCCTCCTCCCAGGGGGCGACGGCGGCGGTCACCTGAACCCCGGCGCCGAAATCCGGGCGCGGACCGCAGAATTTATCCTCGATCACCCATTGCAGGAAGGGTTCGGTCTTGACCATCGCCTGGTCCTCGACACCCAGCCGGCCGGCGAGCGCGGCGATGTCGGCGTCGGTGGTGGCGGGGACGATGCGGTCGACCATGGTTTCGGGGAAGGCCCCTTCCGCCGCGATCCAGTCGGCCAGCGCCGGGTCGTGCCGGGCGGCGAGCGCCAGCACGGCGTTGCGCAGCCGCGTGCCGTTGTGCGGCAGATTGTCGCAACTGATCGCGGTGAAGGGCGGCAGGCCCGCCGCCCGGCGCGCGGCCAGCGCGGCGACGAGGAAGCCGGGCGCGGTCTGTGGTGCGGCGAGCGAGGCGAGGTCTGCGGCAAGCTGGGGATCGCCCTCGATCAGGGCGCCGGTCGCGGGGTCGAGCTTATAGCCCTTCTCGGTCACGGTGAGGGTGACGATATGGGTATCGGGCGCGGCGAGCGCGGCGACCAATGCGGCCGGGTCTTCCGGGGCGACCAATACCTGGCTGACTACGCCGATGATGCGCGCCTGCTCGGCCGAACCATCGCGCACCAGCATGGTGTAGAGGCAGTCCTGCGGCATCATCTGGTCGCGCACACCGGGCGAACGCAGCGACGCGGCGATCACGCCCCAGCGCAGGTCGCCGGCGGTCAGCGCATCATCGAAGATGACCGCCTGATGCGCGCGGTTGAAGGCGCCGATGCCGAGATGGACGACGCCGGGGCGAACCGCCGCGCGATCATAGCCGGGACGGACGATATCGGCGGGCAGGCCGGCGAGCGTGGCGGACGACAGACGGGTCACGGGATCAGACAGCCTCTTGCGAAAGGGTCACGGGCGCATAGCGCGGGACGATAAGGTGCAGCACCAGCAGCGCCAGCAGATAGGCACAGGATGCGACGATGAAGATCGGCTGGAAGCTGCCGACGGTTTCCAGGATGATGCCGGCGAACTTGGCCATCAGCATGCCGCCGATCGCGCCGGCCAGCCCGCCAAGGCCGACCACCGACCCCGCCATCCAGCGCGGAAAGAGATCGCCCGGCAAGGCATAGACATTGGCAGAGAAACCCTGATGCCCGGCGCAGGCGAGGCCGATCAGGCCGACCGCGATCCACATATTGGGCGCCTGCGCGGCGAAGGCGATCGGCAGGGCGCAAAGCCCGGCGCAGAACATCGCCGTCTTGCGGGCGCGGTTAATGGCCATGCCCCGGCCCATCAGGCGCGACGACAGCCAGCCGCCCGCAACCGAACCGACATCGGCGAGCAGATAGACGGCGATCAGCGGCGGACCGAAGTCCAGCATCTTCACGCCATATTGCTTGTTGAAGAAATCGGGCAGCCAGAAGAGGAAGGTCCACCAGACCGGATCGATCAGGAAGCGCGAAGTCATATAGGCCCAGGTCTGGCGATAGCGGAACAGGGTGCGCCACTTGACCGGACGGGCCGGCTCCTGCGGGTCCGCCTCGATCCAAGCCAGTTCCTCGGCGCTCAGCCCCTTCTTCTCGCGCGGGCGGCGGTAGAAGGTCAGCCAGGCGGCAAGCCAGAAGACCGTCAGCAGGCCGGTGAGGATGAAGGCCCAGCGCCAGCCCAGGGTCACGGCGATGACCGGGACGATCAGCGGCGTCAGGATCGCGCCGACATTGGAGCCGGCATTGAAGATGCCGATGGCGAAGGCGCGTTCCTTCTTAGGGAACCATTCATTGGTGGCGGCGATCGCCGCCGGAAATGTCCCTGCCTCACCGATCGCCAGCGGAATGCGGGCGAACAGCATGCCGGCGGTCGAGGTGAAGAAGATGTGCATGACATGGCCGACCGTCCACAGGCCGACCGCCAGTGCATAGCCGGCCCGCGCGCCGATCCGGTCGATCAGCCGGCCGAAGGCGACATAGGCGATGCCGTATCCGGCCTGGAACCAGATGGCGAGATCGGCATAGCCGCTCTCGCTCCAGCCATAGCGGGCCTGCAGATCGGGCTTGAGCGTCGGCAGGACGAGCCGGTCGATATAGCTGAGCACCACCGCCGCAAAGAGCAGGCCGCAGACGATCCAGCGGACCTTTCCTGACGGTTTGGGAATCGTGGTCATTGGCCACTCCGACAATGTTTCGTCATTCCCGCGAACGCGGGAATCCACCTCCGGACCTCGCGATTGGGGCTATGGCAGGAGATGGATCCCCGCTTTCGCGGGGATGACGGTGTGGAGTGGCCAAAGCAGGTCAAGCGATCACCAGTTGAACATGGTGCCGTCTTCGAGCCGGTTCACCGGCAGGAAGGCGCGATTATATTCATATTTGGCGGCCAGTTCCTCGTCGATGTCGACGCCCAGGCCAGGCTTGTCGCCCGGATGCATCGCGCCGTTTTCGAACGTGTAAGCATGGGGGAAGACGGCGTCGGTCTCGGGCGTGTGGCGCATATATTCCTGCACCCCGAAATTGGGCACCGACAGGTCGAAGTGGAGCGCGGCGGCCATGCAGACCGGCGACAGGTCGGTCGCGCCGTGGCAGCCGGTGCGGACCTGATAGAGATCGGCCAGGTTCGCGATCTTGCGCAGATGGCTGATGCCGCCGGCATGGACCACGGTGGCGCGGATATAGTCGATCAACTGGTTCTGGATCAGTTCGCGGCAGTCATGGATCGAGTTGAAGATCTCGCCCACCGCCAGCGGCGTGGTGGTGTGCTGGCGGATCAGCTTGAACGCATCCTGATTTTCAGCCGGGGTCGCATCTTCCAGCCAGAAGGGGCGATATTGTTCCAGATCCTTGCCCAGACGCCCGGCCTCGATCGGGGTCAGGCGATGATGGATGTCGTGCAGCAGATGCACGTCCCAGCCCAGCGCTTCGCGCGCGGCCTTGAACAGTTCGGGGACGATGCGCAGATATTTGCTGGTGTTCCAGACATTTTCGGTCGGCAGGTCGGCGTCGGCGGGTTCGTAGAAATATTTGTCCTTCGACACGCCATAAGTCGATGCCATGCCGGGGACGCCGCACTGGATGCGGATCGCCTTGTAGCCCTGCGCCTGATATTCCAGCGCGACCTTGACCGTGTCCTCGATCGTCGTGCCATTGGCATGGCCATAGACCATGACGCTTTCACGGCTGGCACCGCCGAGCAGCTGATAGACCGGCAGGCCGGCAATCTTGCCCTTGATGTCCCAGAGCGCGGTATCGACGGCGGCGATGGCCGACATCGTCACCGGGCCGCGACGCCAATAGGCGCCCTTGTAGAGATATTGCCAGATATCCTCGATCTGGTGCGCGTCCCGGCCGATCAGGCAGGGAATGACATGGTCCTGCAGATAGGAGGCGACCGACAGTTCGCGGCCATTGAGGGTCGCATCACCCAGACCATAGACGCCGTCCTCGGTCTCGATCTTGAGGGTAACGAAATTGCGGCCAGGGCAGGTGACGATGACCTTGGCGCCGGTAATCTTGGGCATGGATGCTCCCCTAAAACTGGTATGACCAATCATGGCCATAGGCGATAATCAATTTGCCTTCAACGATATTGGTCAGGCCAATACCATCAGGCGATCTCCAATGTAACCGTCTGAAGCGTGGCGCTGTCCGGCCCGACCATGATGTCGAACAGGCCGGGTTCCACCACTTCGCGCATGTCGAGATTCCACAGCGCGAAGGCTTCCGGGCCGATGGTCAGGCGCACGGTGCGGCTTTCGCCCGGCGCCAGCGCGATCCGCTCAAAGCCCTTCAGTTCCTTGAGCGGGCGGGTGACCGAGGCGGTCTGGTCATGGACATAGAGCTGCACCACCTCTTCGCCCGCGACAGTGCCGACATTGCGGACATCGACCTCCACCGTCACGTCGCCGCCCACGCCGATGCGGCTGGCCGACAGGCGCGGCGGGCCGAAGGCGAATTTGGTGTAGCTGAGGCCGAAGCCGAACGGGAAAAGCGGGCTGGCATCGGCGAAGAGATAGCCGCGCCGCGAAGATGGCTTGCGGTTGTAGAAGATCGGGATCTGGCCCGCGTCGCGTGCGACGGTGACGGGCAGCTTGGCACCCGGATTGACGTCGCCGAACAATATGTCGGCCATGGCCGTGCCGCCCTCCTGCCCCGGATACCAGCATTCGATCAGCGCATTGGCGCCGTCGACCACGGCAGGATAGCTGGGCGGGCGGCCGTTGATGGCGCACACCACCACCGGCTTTCCGGTCGCCTTCATCGCGGCGAACAGGTCATTCTGTTCACCGACCAGATCGAGGCTGGTGCGATCGCCCAGATGGTTTTTGGCAAAGCCTTCACGGCTGGTCTGTTCGGTGTCACCAATGGCGAGCAGGATGATGTCGGCGGTCTTCGCAACCTCGACCGCTTCGGCGATCAGCTGGCGGTTCTTCGCCGGATCGGCCAGCAGCACTTCGTCCACCGAGCGATCCTCGCTCTGGGTGATGAAGACGCCCTGGGCATGGACGATGTCCGCCCGGTTGCCGAGCTTCGCCCTGATGCCATCGAGCAGCGAGACCGCCTGGCGCGGGATCGAGGAATAGCCGCCCAGCCGCGCGATCGCGGCATTGGGGCCAATCACGGCCACCTTGCGATGGACGCCGGGCTTGAGCGGCAAGGTGCCGTCATTCTTGAGCAAGACGATCGACTTGTGCGCTGCCTTGAGCGCGAGCGCGCGCGCCTCCGCATTGCCGGTGAGCGCATCATAATCGGCGCGCGGCCAGGGATTTTCGAACAGGCCCGCGCGGAACTTGAGCGTCAACATGCGCGTGCAGGCGAGGTTGACGGCCTCAAGGGGCACTTTTCCGGCGCGGACCTGTTCGACGAGCGTGCGATAGGCCAGGCCATCGGGCAGCTCGCAATCGACCCCGGCGCGGAGCGCGGCACGGGCCGTCGCTTCCAGGTC
Organism: Sphingobium sp. IP1; assembly: GCF_002708645.1. NCBI lineage: Bacteria > Pseudomonadati > Pseudomonadota > Alphaproteobacteria > Sphingomonadales > Sphingobiaceae > Sphingobium > Sphingobium sp. IP1. Next base: position 60,923 of record NZ_NOIW01000015.1, on the reverse strand, counting down.
GGGCTGGACATGGTGGATGGTGTCGAGTTCGGGGACGGCGCCATAGTCGCTGACCACGGCGCCGTCGAAATGCCATTCGCCGCGCAGGATATCGCCGAGCAACCATTTGTTCTGGTGGCTGGGGACGCCGTCAATCTCGTTATAGCTGGGCATGACGGCGGCGATGCCGGTGCGCTTGACCACCTGACGGAAGGGCGGGAAGAAATTCTCGCGCAGTTCGCGCTCGCTGATCGGCGCGGGCGCGATATTCTCGCCCGCCTGCGGCTGGCCATGACCGGTCATATGCTTGAGCGTGGCCATGACCTTGTCCGGGCCGATCTGCTTGCCCTCCCCCTGCAGGCCGAGCACGGCGGCGACGCCCATCTCGCCGCAGAGATAGGGATCCTCGCCGAAGGTTTCCTCGATCCGGCCCCAGCGCGGGTCGCGGGCGATGTCGACCACCGGCGAGAGGGCGAGATGGACGCCGCGCGCGCGGACTTCCCGAGCAATAACCGACTGGACATCGGTCATGAGCTGGCGGTCGAAGCTGCCGGCAAGGCCGATCGCCATCGGGAACATGGTGGCGTCGGTCGCCATGTAACCGTGGAGCGATTCCTCGTGGAAGAGGATCGGGATGCCGAGGCGGGTGTCCTCCACCGCCCATTTCTGGACGGCGTTGATGAAGGCGACGGTATCGGCCGGGGTGCGCCAGCGCGCACCGACGCCGCCGGCCTGCGTCGATCCGTTGGGCGCGCCGCGCCGGTCGGACGGGCGGGTGATCTGGCCGAAGCTGGCGGGATAAGCCTTGCTCGCCTTGGCAGGCGAGAAGGTGAGATCGTCCATGATGTCGGCCTTGGTCGCCCAGAGCGCGATGATCTGGCCGACCTTTTCCTCCAGCGTCATGCGGCCGAGCAGGTCGCGCACGCGCAGATCGATCGGGGCGGAAGCATCCTTGTAGAGCGGGCCGCCCTTCCCCTTCGCCGCCAGCGGGGCGGCGGCGAGCGCGGAGGTGGAGGCGAGCAGACCAAGGGCCTGGCGGCGGGCGAAGCGGGTCGTCATCATGGCTTATTGCACCGTCAGGGTGGTGGACTGGAGCGCGACCGAGCTGTTGCCGGTCATGATCTCGAAATCGCCGGGTTCGACGACGCGGTGCATCTGGTCGTTCCACATCTGCAGCGCCTCGGGACCGACGGTGAAGGTGATGGTGCGGCTCTCGCCGGGTTTCAACGTCACGCGCTGGAAACCCTTCAGCTCCTTGACCGGGCGGGTGACCGAACTGACCTTGTCGCGGATATAGAGCTGGACGACCTCGTCCCCTTCCCGCGCGCCGGTGTTGCGGACATCGACCGAGACGCTGGTCTTGCCGCCGGTGCCGATCCTGGTGGCGGACAGGCGCGGCGCGGACAGGCTGAAGCTGGTGTAGCTGAGGCCGAAGCCGAAGGGATAGAGCGGGTCGGTGGTGTCGAACAGATAGCCGCGCCGGGCCGAGGGCTTCATATTGTAGAAGAGCGGCAACTGGCCGGCCGAGCGCGGCACGGTGACGGGCAGCTTGCCGCCCGGATTGACGTCGCCGAACAAAATGTCGGCCACGGCATTGCCGCCCTGCTCGCCCAGATACCAGCCTTCCAGGATGGCGTTGGCCTGTTCGCTGACCTTGACCGTGGAGGCCGGGCGGCCGTTGATGAGGACGACGGTGATCGGCTTGCCCAATGCCTTCAATGCATCGAACAGCTCCTGCTGCTCGCCGACCAGATCGAGGCTGGGGCGGTCGCCCAGATGATTGTCGGCCCAGCCCTCGCGGCTCGACTGTTCGGTGTCGCCCAAGGTCAGGATGATGCGGTCGACATTGCGCGCCGCCTCGACCGCCTGGGCGATCAACTTGCGGTTTTCGGCCGGGTCCGACTTGGTGACGCTGTCGGCCCACCAGTCGTCATCCTCGGTGATCTTCACGCCCTGAGCGAAGACGATGTTCGCCTTGGCACCCACCCGCGCCTTGATCCCTTCGAGGATCGAGACGCTGTGCGGCGGCTGGCCATAATAGCCGCCCAGCCGCGCGACCGCCGCGCTGGGGCCGATCACCGCGATCGTGCCTTCGGGCTTCAAGGGCAGCATGCCGTCATTCTTGAGCAGGGTGATCGAGCGCTGTGCCGCGGTGCGGGCGAGCGCGCGGGCCTCTTCATTGTTGGTGATCGCGGCAGCGGCATTGGCGTCGGCATAAGGATTTTCAAACAGGCCGGCGCGGAACTTCAGCTCCAGCATGCGCCGCACGGCGAGATCGACCTTCGCCTCGCTGACCTTGCCCTCGCGCACCAGCTTGCCGAGCGTGGCATAGGACAGGCCCTCGGGCAGGTCCGCATCGACGCCGGCATCGAGCGCGCGCATCGCCGCTTCCTCCAGATTGGCGGCGATATGGTGGATGCTCATCAACTGGTCGACGGCCGAATAATCGGAGACGACGGCGCCACGAAAGCCCCATTCCTGACGCAGCACATTGTCCAGCAGCCAGCGATTGGCGTGGCTGGGCACGCCGTCAATCTCGTTATAGCTGGCCATCACCGCCTCGATACCGGTGCGTTTCACCACCTGTTCGAAGGGCGGGAAGAAATTCTCGCGCAGTTCGCGTTCCGACACCGGCGCCGGACCGATATTGGTGCCGCTTTCCGGCTGGCCATGGCCGGTCAGATGCTTGAGCGTGGCGAAGACATGATTGGGCTGGAGCATGCGCGAACGGCCGACACCCTGAAGCCCCTCCACCGCCGCAACGCCCATTTCGCCGACCAGATAGGGATCCTCGCCATAGGTTTCCTCGATCCGGCCCCAGCGCGGGTCGCGGGCAATGTCGACCACGGGCGAGAGCACCATCGGTACGCCGCGCGCGCGGATTTCTCGGGCGATCACCTGATTGACCTGGCGCAGCATGGCGGGATCCCAGCTCGACGCCATGGCGATCGACTGGGGGAAGCTGGTGGCGCCGACGGCCGCATAGCCGTGCAGCCCTTCTTCATGGAACAGGATCGGGATGCCGAGCCGCGTCTGCGTCATCGCCCATTTCTGCAGGCCGTTGACCAGCGCCACGGTCCGGCGCGGATCGCGGCCGGGCACGACGCGCGGGCTGAAACTGCCGCGCCCGTCGGAGGGCCGGGTGAAATGGCCGATGCCGTTGGGGAAGGTCGGGCCGAGCTTGCCGGGGTCCAGTTCGCCCTGCGCGTCCAGCAGCTTCACCTTGTCGGTCCAGACGGTGGTGATCTGGGCGATCTTTTCATCCAGCGTCATGCGCGCCAGCAGATCATCGACGCGCGCCTCGATCGGTGCGGACGCATCCTTGTAGAGCGGGCGGGCCGACTGGCCGGTTGCGGGCGCAGCCGTAACGGGCGTGAGCGGCGCCGCCATCACCAGCGACAGCGCTGATGCTGCGCACAAAAACTGAACTGACCGGATCACGACGCCCCTCTCCAATTTTGTCGCGGCTTTCCTTTTTGCTTGCCGCCGATCAACTGATAGCGTTACCATCACAACCCAAGAGCTGCTTGTCAATGCCACCGTTGGCAATGCACCAAAAAATTGCCTGCGGGCCAAGGGGGAGAGGACCGAATGTTTGCGCGCCTATTTTGCTGGATCATGGCCAGCGTCCTACTGATCGGCGCGCCGCGCGCCTGGGCCGAGGATGGCTATGATCTGTGGCTGCGCAACGTGCCGGCCGACGCCGCTACTGCCCAGCGGATCGGGGCCAGCGCGCGCAGCATTGTCGGCGCAGACAGCCCCACCCTGACGATCGCCCGACAGGAATTGCAGCGCGGCATAGCCGGGCTGGCCGGCGCCACCGTGCCCCTGACAGCAACAGTGCAGCAAGGTGCGATCCTGCTGCAATCGGCCGCGCAGCAGGACAAGCCATCGGTGCCGACCGACGGCCTGGGGCCTGACGGCTATGCGATTCGCACCATGACGGTCGCGGGCAAGCCGGTGACCGTGATCGCCGGCGCGACCGATGTCGGCGTGCTGCACGGCGCCTATGCCTGGCTGCGCCTTGCCCGCACCGGCGCGGCGCTCGACCGGATCGATATGCGCAGCGCGCCGCGCATCGGCCTGCGCCTGCTCAACCATTGGGACAATCTGGATGGCACGGTGGAGCGCGGCTATGCCGGCCAGTCGATCTGGGACTGGTGGCGGCTGCCCGATTATAAGGGGCCACGCTATACCGACTATGGCCGCGCCAACGCCTCGCTGGGCATCAACGGCACGGTGCTCAACAATGTGAATGCCAAGTCGGACAGCCTGACCGCGGCCTATATCGCCAAGGCGGCGGCGCTGGCCGACCTGTTCCGCCCCTATGGCATCAAGGTCTATCTGTCGGTCAAATGGACCGCACCGATGGAACTGGATGGCCTCAAAAGCGCCGATCCGCTCGACCCGGCGGTTGCCGCCTGGTGGAAGGCCAAGGCCGACGAAATCTACAAGGCGATCCCCGATTTCGGCGGATTCCTGGTGAAGGCGAACAGCGAGGGCCAGCCCGGTCCGCAGGATTACAAGCGCACCCATGCCGACGGCGCCAACATGCTGGCGGCTGCGGTCAAGCCGCATGGCGGCATCGTGATGTGGCGCGCCTTCGTCTACGCCCATGACAATCCCGACGATCGCGCCAAGCAGGCCTATAGCGACTTCAAGCCGCTCGACGGCCAGTTTGCCGACAATGTCATCGTCCAGGTGAAGAATGGCGCGATCGACTTCCAGCCGCGCGAACCCTTCCACCCGCTGTTCGGCGCGATGCCCAAGACGCCGCTGATGATGGAATTCCAGATCACCAAGGAATATCTGGGTCAGTCGACCCACCTTACCTATCTGGGCACGCTGTTCGAGGAGACGCTGAAGAGCGATACGCTGGCCAAAGGCAAGGGATCGACCGTCGCCAAGGTAATCGACGGATCGCTGGAAAGGCACAAGCTGACCGGCATTGCCGGGGTCGCCAATATCGGCGTCGACCGCGACTGGAGCGGGTCGATCTTCAACCAGGCGGACTGGTATGCGTTCGGCCGCATGGCGTGGGACACCGACCTGACCGCCGAAACTGTCGCGCGCGAATGGGCGGCGCAGACCTTCTCCCCCGATCCGAGGGTGGTTGCGCCGATCGTCGCGATGATGATGGGATCGCGCGAGGCGGCGGTCGACTATATGACGCCGCTGGGCCTCGCGCATATCATGGGCACTGGCCATCATTATGGCCCCGCCCCCTGGGTGTCCGAACTGGCGCGGCCCGAATGGAACCCGGTCTATTATCACAAGGCCGACAGGCAGGGCATCGGCTTTGACCGGACCAGGACGGGCAGCAATGCCACCGGCCAATATGCGCCGGCGCTGGCGAAGCGACTGGACAATCCGAAGACCACGCCGGAGCGCGACCTGCTGTGGTTCCATCACCTGCCCTGGGACTATCGCTTGGCTTCGGGCGAGACGCTGTGGGACGGCCTCATCCATCATTATGACCGGGGCGTCGAAACGGTCGCAGCGATGCAGCGGGACTGGGCCAAGATGAAGCCCCAGGTCGATGCCGAGCGTTTCGCCCAGGTCGAGACCTTCCTGGCGATCCAGCATCGCGAAGCGCAATGGTGGCGCGACGCCTGCATCGCCTATTTCCAGTCGGTGTCCGGCCGCCCCCTGCCCGCCGGCAGCGCGGCACCCGCCCATCCGCTCGACTGGTACAAGGCGCTGAGCTTCCCCTATGCGCCGGGGCATCCGAAATGAGATTTTACTTAAGCTTGCGCAATGATCCCGCTAGCAGAGAGGTTTAGTCCCATGTCGAAGGCCCCGAAAAACTGATGGAAGCCAGAAGTTCCCGCCGCCAGCGCAACGCGCCCACCATCAACGATGTGGCGAAACATGCCGGCGTGTCGCCGATGACGGTGTCGCGGGTGATCAACGGTGAACAGGTGGTGCGGGCGGCGACCAAGGAGAAGGTGGAGGCGGCGATCGCCGCGCTCAACTACTCCCCCAGCGCCGCCGCGCGCAGCCTGGCGGGCGGCGACGAGACGCGGATCGGCCTGCTCTATTCCAACCCGTCGGCATCCTATCTGTCGGAATTCCTGGTCGGCAGCCTGGACCAGTCGAGCCGCGCCGGCATCGACCTGGTCGTCGAGAAATGGGACGAGCAGACCGCGATCAAGGCGGTGGTCGACCATCTGGTGCGCGGCCGGATCGACGGCGGCGTGCTGCCGCCGCCGCGGCGCGGCCTATGAAATGACCCGGCACCTGATCGGCCTTGGCCATAACCGCATCGGCTTCATCAAGGGGCATCCGAACCTGAGCGCGAGCGAGGAACGCTATCAGGGCTATATCCGCGCGCTGGGCGAAGCCGGCATCGCGCTGGACGATGCGCTGGTGGAACAGGGTTTCTTCACCTACCGATCCGGCCTGGACGCAGCCGAGCATATATTGGCGCGGGACAATCCGCCGACCGCAATCTTCGCCAGCAATGACGACATGGCCGCCGCGACGGTGGCGATCGCCCATCGCAACGGGCTGGACGTGCCGGGCGACCTTACCGTCTGCGGCTTCGACGACACCTCGCTCGCCACCACCATCTGGCCGGAGCTGACCACCATCCGCCAGCCGATCAGCGCCATGTCGCGGGCGGCGGTCGACCTGCTGGTCCGCCACATCAAGGGCCGCCGCGCCCAGAGCGAGGATGGCCCGCCGCACATGCTGCTGGACTATGAACTGGTCCGTCGCCAGTCCGACGCGGCGCCGCGATTGCGTCCCAAGCACAAGGGCCGAAAATAGGATCGGCCGCGCTTAACTTCGCATATTTCCTGCACATTGTGACATTTTCGTACGCGTGTTGGAAATCTTCGTGCGAGGATGGAGGGTGCGCGGACGATGGGAAAGAGCCTTGGGCCGGTGTAGCAGGATGTGCGGGGTGTAGGACAGGCTTTGCGCCGATGCCCCCTGCTCTCTCAATCGTCAGGCCGCATCCATGGCGCGTGATATTGACGCCGGACCGCGACCTTGGAGACCGCGACGATCCCATCCCATAGGCGGTCAAATGCTTTCCTCGCTCCCGTCGGCGCATTGAGGATCACGGTGCGCCTCATGGCAATGTCCTCGCGATGAGCGATGCCGCCAAGGTCAGCATGACGATGCCGACGACCGCATCCAGCACGCGCCACGCCGCCGGGCGCGCGAACAAGGGCGTCAGCAGACGGGCGCCGTAGCCAAGCGCGGCGAACCAGCCGATGCTGGCACTGGCGGCGCCCAGCACGAATATCGGGCGCAGCGCGGCCGGCTGGGCCGACCCCGCCGCCCCCATCAGCAGCACCGTATCGAGATAGACATGCGGATTGAGGAAGGTGAAGGCGGCGGTGGCACCGATCGCCCGGCCCAGCGTGATCCCGCCCTGCGTCGTCACCATCATTGCCTCGGGCGCCATCATGCGCTGGAACGCCTTGAGGCCGTACCAGCCCAAGAACAGCGCGCCGCCGATGGACAGGAACAGGGTCAGTTGCGGCATCGCGCCCAGAAGTGCGCCGACACCGCCGACGCCGGCCGCGATGAGGATGGCGTCCGCGCCGCCGCAGAACAACACGATCGGCCCGACATGCTCGCGCTTCAACCCCTGGCGCAGGACGAAGAGATTTTGCGCGCCAATCGCCATGATGAGCGCGGCCGACATGGCGAAGCCGGTGAGGAAGGTGGGAAGAGCATCTGTCATCCGGTAGCCTATGGCGTGACACCGAACATTAGGAAAACTTGTTATCCTAAACCTGATGAAGTAAATCTTCATCATGCTCGATTATCCCGCCCTTACCGCCGTGGCCGCCGTCGTGCGGGAAGGCAGCTTCGAACGCGCGGCCGAACGGTTGGGCGTCACCCCTTCGGCCATATCACAGCGGGTGAAAGCGCTGGAGGAGCGGTTGGGCACGATCCTGATCGTTCGAGGACAGCCCTGCACGGCCACCAGCCTGGGCCGACAGCTATGCGCCCATGTCGATCAGGTCCAGCTTCTGGAGGCCGATCTCGCGCCGTCGCTCCATGGCTCCGACACCCCCGTCACGCTCAAGGTCGCGGTCAATTCCGACAGCATGGCCAGCTGGTTTCCCGAAGCGGCAGCCGATTTCGCCCGTAACAGCGGCTGCATGCTGGAGTTCATCCTGGAGGATGAGGCGCATACCGCCGACCGCCTGCGATCGGGCGAAGTGGTGGCAGCGGTGTCGGCCGACCCGAGCGCTGTGCAAGGGTGTCGGACCATCGAACTGGGCGCGATCGACTATCTGGCCTGCGCCAGCCCGGCCTTCATCGCCCGCCATTTTCCGGACGGCGTGACCGAACAGGCGCTGAACCAGGCGCCCTGCCTGCGCTTCGACCGCAGGGACGGATTGCAGGCCCGCTGGGCACGCGAGAGGCATGGAATCGATCTCGATCCGCCAACCCATTGGGTGCCATCAACGCTGGGGTTTCTTCACTTCGCGCTGGAGGGCATGGCCTGGGGCATGCAGCCGATGGTGATGGCGCGCGGTCCGATCGAACGGGGGCAACTCGCCGAAATCTGCCGCGGCACCCCGATCCGGGTCGCGCTCTACTGGACCGTGGCACGGCTTCAGGCCTCCGCGCTGAAGACGCTGACGGATGCCGTGCGGCGGGTTGCGCGATCGCGGCTGATCCAGCCCGATTGAAACCGTTGATGGGCAACTTGCCATGAAAAAGGGCGCCGGACCGGGTGGTCGGGCACCCTTTTCTTTACTGTCGCGCGGCAATGGCCGCGCGCGGGGTCAGGCTTCGCCGAAGACGCGGGCGAAGATCGTGTCGACCTGGCGGAAATGATAGTCGAGGTTGAACTTGTCCTCGATTTCCTGCGCGCTCAATGCCTTGGCGACATCTTCGTCGGCCTTGAGCAGTTCGAGCAGCGAGAGCTGGCCGTCGGATTCCCAGACCTTCATCGCGTTGCGCTGGACGTAGCGATAGCTGTCTTCGCGGCTGACGCCGGCTTGCGTCAGGGCCAGCAGCACGCGCTGCGAGTGGACGAGGCCGCCCATCTTGTCGAGATTCTTCATCATCCGCTCGGGGTAGACGAGCAGCTTGTCGATCACGCCGGTCAGGCGGCCGAGCGCGAAGTCGAGGGTGATGGTGGCGTCGGGGCCGATATAGCGCTCGACCGAGGAGTGCGAGATGTCGCGCTCATGCCAGAGCGCCACATTTTCCATCGCCGGCAGCGCATAGCTGCGCACCATGCGGGCGAGACCGGTGAGGTTTTCGGTGAGGACCGGGTTGCGCTTGTGCGGCATGGCCGACGAGCCCTTCTGGCCGGGCGAGAAATATTCCTCTGCCTCCAGCACTTCGGTGCGCTGCAGGTGGCGGACCTCGACGGCGAGGCGCTCGATCGAGCTGGCGATGACGCCCAGGGTCGCGAAGAACATGGCGTGGCGATCGCGCGGGATCACCTGGGTCGAGACCGGCTCGATCGCGAGGCCGAGCTTTTGCGCCACATGCTCCTCGACGCGCGGGTCGATATTGGCGAAGGTGCCCACCGCGCCGGAAATGGCGCAGGTGGCGACTTCCTCGCGCGCCGCGATCAGGCGGGTCTTGCAGCGCGAAAATTCGGCATAGGCTTCCGCCATCTTGAGGCCGAAGGTGACCGGTTCGGCGTGGATGCCGTGGCTGCGGCCGATGGTCGGGGTCAGCTTATGCTCGAAGGCGCGGCGCTTGATGACGTCGAGCAGCTTGTCGAGATCCTCGATCAGCAGGTCGGCGGCGCGGGTGAGCTGCACGGCCAGGCAGGTGTCGAGCACGTCGGAGCTGGTCATGCCCTGATGCATGAAGCGGGCTTCGTCGCCCACCTGTTCGGCAACCCAGGTCAGGAAGGCGATGACGTCATGCTTGGTGACGGCCTCGATCGCGTCGATCGCGGGTACGTCGATCGCGGGGTTGGTGGCCCACCAGTCCCACAGCGCCTTGGCGGCCGACGGCGGGACAACGCCCAGTTCGCCCAGCTTCTCGGTCGCGTGCGCCTCGATCTCGAACCAGATCTTGAAGCGGGCTTCCGGCTCCCAGAGGGCGGTCATTGCGGGACGGGAATAGCGGGGGACCATGGGCGAATCCTGCGGCTGGAGGGTGGATATTGCCGCGCCGCCTAGCAGCCCGCGCCCTTTGGGGCAATTGAGGAGGCTCCCCTGCCCCGCGCGCGCCTCATCCGGCCGCAATTATCCAAGCAAAGACAGTCGAACCGAAGCATTTCATAAGTCCAAATGCGTAGATGAACCGATGTTCAGGAACTTTTCCTAGTCTTCATGTATTATGTGATGGCAATTAAGGCATGAAGCCAAAGCAGGCGCCCAATGCAGAGCCTGCGCGTTTCAATGATATAAAGGATGTCGCCATGATCCGCACCTTGCTTCTGACGAGCGCCATGCTGGTCGCAGCGCCCGCTTTGGCACAGCAGGCTGCACCGGCCGATCCGACAGCGCAGGCCGCACAACCGGCCACGCCCGCGAGCCCGGCCGAACCGCAGGCCGCTCAGCCGGCAAACCCGGCCAATTCGGTCGCCGCGATCGTCGAGTCGGAATTCCCGGCCTATGACACGAACAAGGACGGACAGCTGGACCAGGGCGAGTTTTCGCGCTGGATGGTGGCCCTCAAGGATCAGGAGATGAAGGCCACCGGCAAGACGCTGCCGCCGGCCGAAGTCACTGCCTGGGCCAGCGGCGCCTTCACCACTGCCGATGCCGACAAGAGCATATCGGTCAGCAAGCCCGAACTGATCAGCTATCTGAGCGGCAGCGCGGGCGCATAAATATTTCCCTTCCCGTCACGAAGGCAGGGAAAATACAGAACCCCAAGCGGGTCGCACCGGGGCGGCATGTCACAGAACATGCCGCCTCCTTTTTTTGATGGCGGATGGCCGCGGGGCCGGGAACAGGCCCCGACCGGCTCAGCGACGCTTCTTGGTATAGAGCAGGGCGGCGACGATCGCGGCCGAGCCGATGCCCACGGCAGTGCCCATCCACACGGCCTTTCCGGCGGACTTGCGCGCCGCATCGGCAAGATCGGGGGCATTATCCTCTGGCTGGAGGGCTTCTGCGCCGGCGTCCGGCACGCTCTCTTGGTTCTTCTTCATAGTCCCCCTTCTATGCCGCAGCCCGGCGGGACTGAAAAGGGCTGACGTAGCGGCAAGGCCGGAAATTCGCCGTGCCACGCGCACGCCATGACGCCTGACCCGCAGCCAGCAAAGCCTCGACGCCCCGTCGCTGCGAGCGATTTTCATCAGGGGGTCTTGACTTGCACCGCCCTTCCATGTTGGTAGCGCTATCAATCAACAACCAGGTGCATAGGAGAAGATGATGCCGGGGGATACCGCCTTGCTTGACTGTCTGCCGCATGACTGGCGGACCGGGCTTTTCCTGGGCCGCATCCAGACGAACGCGGGCCCGAGCCCGATCCTGGTGTCGCAGGGCGTCGTTTACGACATGAGCGCGATCGCGCCGACCAGCGCCCAGCTGGTCGAGAAGCTGCCCTTCGTCGCCGCCACTGATGGCGAGAAGATTGGCGATCTGGACGCGATCGAGGCGGCGCTGCTGTGTCCGGTCGACCTGCAATGCGTCAAGGCATGCGGCGTGACCTTTGCCCTGTCGGCGCTGGAGCGCGTAATCGAGGAACGGGCGCGCGGCGATGCCGGCGCTGCCGCCGAAATCCGCGGTCGTCTGGAAGAGCGGGTCGGCGGATCGATCCGCGCCGTGGTGCCGGGCACCGAGGAAGCCGCAGCGCTCAAGGCCGCGCTGATCGAGGACGGCCTGTGGTCGCAATATCTGGAGGTCGCGATCGGCCCGGACGCGGAAGTCTTCACCAAGGCACCGGTGCTGGCGACGGTCGGCCCGATGGCGGAAATCGGCATCCGGTCCGATTCCACCTGGAACAATCCCGAACCCGAGGTCGTGCTGCTGGTCAATGCCGATGGCCAGGCCGTGGGCGCGACGCTGGGCAACGACGTCAACCTGCGCGATTTCGAAGGGCGCTCCGCCCTGCTGCTGGGCAAGGCGAAGGACAATAATGCGTCCTGCTCGCTCGGCCCGCTCGTCCGCCTGTTCGACGGCGATTTCACCATCGACGATGTGCGCAATGCCGAAGTCGGCCTGACCATCGAGGGGCCGGAAGGCTATATGCTCGAAGGCACGAGCCGGATGGACCAGATCAGCCGCGATCCGCTGGAACTGGTGCGCCAGACCCTGTCGGAACATCAATACCCCGATGGCTTCGCGCTGTTCCTGGGCACGCTGTTCGCGCCCGTGCAGGACCGTGACGAGGAAGGCCGCGGCTTTACGCACAAGGTCGGTGACATCGTTGCCATCTCCACCCCCCGCCTGGGCAAGCTGATCAACCCGGTGGTGACGTCGAAGGATGCCGCCCCCTGGACCTTTGGCCTGACCGCGCTGATGACCAATCTTGCCGGGCGCGGTCTGCTCTCGGCCGTCGACCAGAAAGAAACTGCATGAGCCGCGCCATCTACCCGAGCCTGAAGGGCAAGCGGGTCTTCATCAGCGGCGGCGGCAGCGGCATCGGCGAAGGGCTGGTCGAAGCCTATGCGATGCAGGGCGCGCATGTCGCCTTCTGCGACATCGCCATCCCCGAGAGCGAAGCGCTGGCCGCACGGCTGAGCGGCTGCGCCTTCACCCCGATCTTCCACGCCTGCGACCTGCGCGACATCGACGCGCTGCAGGCGATGATGGCGCGGGTCGAGGCCGAACTGGGCGGGATCGACATCCTGATCAACAACGCCGCCAATGACGATCGCCATGCGATCGAGGACGTGACCCAGGCCTATTGGGACGAGCGGATGGCGGTCAATCTGCGCCACCAGTTCTTCGCGGCACAGGCGGCGATCCCGGCGATGAAGCGCGCGGGCGGCGGCGTGATCCTGAACTTCGGTTCGATCAGTTGGCACCTCGCCCTGCCCGACCTCATCCTCTACCAGACCGCCAAGGCGGCGATCGAGGGGCTGACGCGCAGCCTGGCCCGCGACCTTGGCCGCGACAATATCCGCGTCAACACCATCATTCCGGGCAATGTGAAGACGCTGCGCCAGGAAAAATGGTACACGCCCGAAGGCGAGGCCGAAATCGTCGCGGCCCAGTGCCTGGACGGCCGCATCCTGCCGGTCGATGTCGCCGCGCTGGCCATGTTCCTGTCGTCGGACGATGCGCGCTATTGCACCGGCCATGACTATTTCATCGACGCCGGCTGGCGCTGAGATGAGCGACGCCGCACCGCGCAGCGTCCTGTCGGTCGGGGCGATACTGGGCGAAGGGCCGATCTGGGTCGAACGCGAGGCGGCCTTGTGGTTCGTCGACATCAAGGGCCATGCGATCCACCGCTTCGACCCGGCGCTGGACGTGTCCAAGAGCTGGACCACGCCGGGCCAGGTCGGCTGGATCGTGCCGACCGACGACGGGTTGTTCGCGGTCGGCCTGCAATCGGGCGTGCATCGCTTCGATCCCAGGAGCGGCGCCTTCACCCTGCTCAACGCGCCCGAGGCGCATCGGCCGGGCAACCGGCTGAACGACGCCACGGTGGCGCCCGGCGGTGCCCTGTGGTTCGGGTCGATGGACGATGCCGAGGAAGAGGAAAGCGGCCGTTTCTATCGGCTGCATCGCGGCGACCTGGTCGAGAGCGGGCTTGCCGCCGTGTCGATCACCAACGGCCCTGCCCTCTCGCCCGACGGACGCATCCTCTATCATACCGACACGCTGGGCCGCGCCATCTGGCAATGCCCGGTCGATGCTGATGGCGTCGCCGGCGCCGCCACCCTGTTCACCCGGATCGAGGATGGCGCGGGCTATCCCGACGGCCCCACGGTCGATGCCGAAGGCTGTCTGTGGACCGGGCTGTTCGGCGGATGGGCGGTGCGCCGCTATGACCCGGCCGGGCGGTTGATGCGGGAAATCCGCTTCCCCGTCGCCAACATCACCAAGATCGCCTTTGGCGGCCCGGACCTGATGACGGCCTATGCCACGACGGCGCGCAAGGGACTGGATGTGACAGCGTTGACAGAACAGCCCCTTGCAGGCGATCTGTTCGCCTTCGACGCCGGCGTCGCGGGGCTGCCGGGCCATGTCGCCACGATATAGAAGAAATAGAGAGCTGGAAGGACAAGCAGATGAGTGAGGGGAGCGCCGGGAAGGTCAATATGGCCTTCATCGCAGCGATCGTGGCCGTCGCCACGATCGGCGGTTTCATGTTCGGTTATGATTCGGGCGTCATCAACGGCACCCAGAAGGGGCTGGAAGCCGCCTTCGACCTGGGCAAGCTGGGCATCGGCGTCAATGTCGGCGCGATCCTGGTCGGGTCGTCGATCGGCGCGTTCGGCGCGGGCCGCATGGCCGACATCATCGGCCGTCGCGGCGTGATGATGCTGGCGGCGATCCTGTTCCTGGTGAGCGCGCTGCTGGCCGGTGCCGCCGGTTCCTCCGCCATCTTCATCATTGCCCGCATCATCGGCGGCCTGGGCGTGGGCGCGGCGAGCGTGATCTCGCCGGTCTATATCTCCGAAGTCACCCCCGCCTCGATCCGCGGCCGGCTGTCGAGCGTGCAGCAGGTGATGATCATTTCCGGCCTCACCGGCGCGTTCGTCGCCAATTTCGTGCTGGCCCGCTATGCCGGCGGTTCGACCGCGCCCTTGTGGCTCGACTTCCCGGCCTGGCGCTGGATGTTCTGGCTGCAGGCGATCCCGGCCGCCATCTATTTCCTGGCGCTGCTGGTGATCCCGGAAAGCCCCCGCTATCTGGTCGCACGCGGCCAGGACGAGCGCGCCCGCGCGGTCCTGACCAAGCTGTTCGGGGCCGAGGAAGCCAATCGCAAGGTTACCGAGATCCGCGCTAGCCTGGCCGCCGATCATCACCGCCCCAAGCTGAGTGACCTGATCGACAAGGCCAGCGGCAAGGTGCGTCCGATCGTGTGGGCCGGCATTGGCCTCGCCGTGTTCCAGCAGCTGGTCGGCATCAATGTCGTTTTCTATTATGGCGCCACCCTGTGGGAAGCCGTCGGCTTTTCCGAGGATAATGCGCTGCAGATCAACATCCTGTCGGGCGTGCTGTCGATCGGCGCGTGCCTGGGCACGATCATGCTGGTCGACAAGATCGGCCGCAAGCCGCTGCTGCTGATCGGCTCTGCCGGCATGGCGGTGACGCTGGCGATCGTCGCCTATGCCTTCTCCACCGCCGTCACCGGCGCGGACGGCGGCGTGGTGCTGCCAGGCCATAATGGCCTGATGGCGCTGATCGCGGCGAACCTCTACGTGATCTTCTTCAACCTGAGCTGGGGTCCGATCATGTGGGTGATGCTGGGCGAGATGTTCCCCAACCAGATCCGTGGTTCGGGCCTGGCCGTCGCCGGCTTTGCCCAATGGATCGCCAATGCGGCGATCTCGGTCAGCTTCCCCTCGCTGGCCGTGTCGCCGGGCCTGGTCGTGACCTATACCGGCTACGCCCTGTTTGCCGCCATTTCCTTCTTCTTCGTGCGCGCCATGGTCCATGAGACCAAGGGCCGCGAGCTTGAGGACATGGTCGGCTGAGCAAGATCGTCACCCTGAAGGCGGGCGCGCTCAGTTGCGCGCTCGCCCCGGACATTGGCGGGTCGATCCTGTCCTTCGATCGCGACGGCGTGGCCCTGCTGCGCCGCGCGCCGCAGGACAGCCATGATCCGCTGGACATGGCCAGCTTCCCGCTGGTGCCCTATGCCAACCGCATCGCCCATGGGCGCTATAGCGTGGACGGGCAAAGCTATCAGTTGCCGCTCAATTTCGGCGACCATCCCCACAGCATCCATGGCTTTGGCTGGCAGCGGCCCTGGCATGTGCTGGAGCAGTCGGGCCATGACGTCAGGCTGGAACAGACGCATGACAGCGATGCGGGCTGGCCCTGGGCCTGGCGCGCGCAGCAGCATGTGCGGCTGAGCGCGGATGCGCTGGAGGTCACGCTGCTGGTGCAGAATCTGGGCGACAGCCCGATGCCCTGTGGCCTTGGCTTCCATCCCTATTTCGCGCTGGACGCGGACACGATGCTGCGCTTCCAAGCCGACACGCTCTGGCTCTCCTCCCCCGACATGCTGCCCGAACGGGAAGTGCCGGCCGATGCGCTGGGCGACTGGTCGCAGGGTGCGCGCGTGACCGGCGACAGCCTGATCGACAATGTCCATGGCGGCTGGGACCATGTGGCGGTGGTCGATCGCGGCGACGGCATCCGCCTGACCTTGATGGCGCAGGGCGCGGACTGGCTGCATGTCTTCCGCCCGCCCGCCGGCGACTTCTTCTGCCTGGAGCCGGTCAGCCATATGCCGGACGCGATCAACCGGCCCGAGGGCATGGCGATGCTGGCGCCAGGCGCCACGCAAAGCCTGTCGATGATGGTCGCTGTCCGCGAAATCTGAACAGGCGCTTTCGCCTTTCGCCAAAATCGCCTAGGCTGACCGCCCTATCAGCAGCGAGAGGATCGCCGATGCAATTTCTGCGGACTGCCTTCTGGGTCGTCATCGCCGTCGCCCTCGCCTTCTTCTGCATGGCGAACTATGTCCCCGTGACCGTGCGCCTGTGGGGCGACATGGTGATGGAAACCAAATTGCCGGTGCTTCTGATCGGCGCATTCCTGCTGGGCGCCATGCCCTTCTGGATCATGGCCCGCGCGACGCGCTGGCGCATGAAGCGCCGGCTGGAGAGCACCGAGCGTGCGCTGGTCGCCGCAACCGCTTCCGCCGCGCCGGCCACGCCTGCGACGGTGACAACCCCGATCTTGCCCGACGCCACGCCGTCGCCCCTTACCCCTACAGGACAAGCATGAGCAGCCCGATCTATGTCGCCATCGACACGCCCGACCTTGCCAAGGCCCAGCATCTGGCCGGGCAGGTCCGCAACCATGTCGGCGGGCTGAAGCTGGGGCTGGAGTTCTTCTGCGCCAATGGCCATCATGGCGTGCATGAGATGATGAAGTTCGGCCTGCCGATCTTCCTCGACCTCAAGCTGCACGACATTCCCAATACGGTGGCCAAGGCGGTGCAGGCGCTGCACGGGCTGGAGCCGGCGGTGCTGACGGTCCATGCGGCCGGCGGCCGGGCGATGCTGGAGGACGCCAAGGCGGCGGCCGGCACCAAGACCAAGGTGGTGGCGGTGACGGTGCTCACCAGCCTCGACAATGGCGACCTTAATGACATCGGCGTCAATGGCGCGGCCGAGGAGCAGGTGACGCGGCTCGCCGAACTGGCGCGCGACGCGGGCCTCGATGGCATCGTCTGTTCCGGCGAGGAGGTCGCGCTGGTCAAGAAAATCTGGCCCGACGGCTATTTCGTCGTGCCCGGCGTGCGCCCGGCGGGCGGCGCCATGGGCGACCAGAAGCGCGCCGTGACCCCGCGCGAGGCGCTGGACCGGGGCGCGTCGATGCTGGTGATCGGCCGCCCGATCAGCCAGGCCGAAGATCCCGACCAGGCGGCGCGCGCGATCGAAGCGACGCTGTAGGGATGGTGGATCGCACCGGCGGCGCTGCGCCGGTCCGGTGCGATCCTCCCCTGCCCCTTATTTCCGGAAGAACGTCTTCAGCCGCTCCGCTTCCGCCGGGGTGATCGGGATGACGGCGCCGTGCTTGGGCTGGGTGAAGTTGGTTGCCTTCATCGGCGATCCCGGCGCGTTGAAATGACCGATGTCGCGGAAATGGACGAAATCCTCCGTCTCCGAAAAGCCCATATTGTTGACCGGCTTGGCGCCGAACACATCATACATCAGCACATAGGTGTCGGTGCCGTGGCGCCGCCACAGATTGGGCGCTTCGGTGCCGACCGTTTCCGGGTCGATCTTGGCGGGATCGAAGACATAGCCGCCATCCATGCGCGATGAGGTGGCCTGGCGCAGATGGCCGGGCTTGTCATGGGCGACATAGAAGAGGCGGTAGCGGTCGCCGACCCTGGTGATGTCGCCGTCGATCGTGCCGATGCCGGGCTTGGGATAGGTGAACAGGTCGCGCGGTTCGCTGGTCAGCGTGGTGAAGGCGTCGTCCGCATAGGCATAGACCATATGGTCGGTCTCCTTGCCGTTGCGGGTGCTGAAATAGACCATGATCTTGCGCTTGTCGGGATCGTAGATCATTTCCGGCGCCCAGGCGGTGCCGGCATCGGCGGTCGACTTGAACAGCTGATCGATGGTCACGGACGCGAGCGTCCAGTGGGTGAGATCATAGGATTTCATGAAGATCATCGAGCGGTTATTGCCCCAGCCATAGCTGTCGGTCGGCCGCTGCCAGTCGGTATCGCGCAGCCCTTCGCGCCTGGCGAAAATATGCAGGTCAGTCATGGCGAGGTAGAAGGCATTGTCCGGACCGCGCATGATATAGGGATCGCGGATGCCCTTCTGTTCGGCGACGTCGCGGCCATTGAGGACCGGCGCACCGTCATTGACATCGGTGAAGCTGTAGCCGTCCGCCGAGGTCGCGAAATGCAGCGAGTGGGTCTCATCCTTGAAATAGACGAGGAGATAGGACGTCCGGGCGCTGGCCTCGTCCTTCGTTTCCGGCTTGGCCTTGGCGATGCGCTTGACGATGTCGAGTTGGCGCGGCGGCGTGGCGGGGGCCGCGATCGCCATGGTGGCGCTGCCCAGCAGCAGGCCAAACCCCAGATATCTCATTCCCGACTGCCACCGCATCAACACCCTCTCCCTCATACATCGGGCGAGCGCATGATGATCGACAGACGCGCTTCGCCGACAGGGCCGCAGCGGAGGGCGCGCTTCGCCGCCCCGTCACCGGCCCTTTATTTGTCGGACTAATGCAAACATCCGGGCAAGGGTCAAGCGCGTTCCCACGCTGCAACCATGCCATTCACATAATGGGATCAGTCGGCGCTGGTGCCGCTGTCGTCGGGCGCGAAGAAATGCTGCATCACCTCGCGGGCGATGCGGGCCGGGCGCAGGGTGGAGGCATCGACGCAGCACCAGCTCGACTTGACCTCGGCCAGCACTTCCTCGCCACGGCGGATCACCGTTTCGTAGAAGGCTCGGGCGCCCTGCACCTTTTCGAGGAGGACGGTGGCGATCACCTCATCATCCAGGAAGGTGGGCTTGCGATAGGTGATCTCATGCTTGAGCGCGACCCACAGATGCTGGGCCACCGCCTCGGCCGGGGCGAGCGCGCGCCAATGGTCGAGCACGGCATCCTGCACCCACTTCAGATAGCTGGCATTGTTGACATGACCCATGAAATCGATGTCGTCGGGCTGGATGCCAACCGGATACAGGTGGGGAATCGCGTTACTCACAACCATGTAAGTAACATCCCCGCAGGGCGGCTGATAGAGGCTATGGGCGGATGCTGCAAAAAAGGGGCCGATCGGTGACCGGCCCCCTTTCCGTATCGTCTTAGAAGCGCGCTGCGTTCAATCCGACGCGGATCGCGCGCTCTAAGTTTTTGTTGTCGCATCGTTTTAAGCGCAAAACCGGTTCCCACTTTTGCGCACGATGCTTTAGAAGCGCCAGCCGACCGAGGCGACGACCTGATGGCGGTCGGTGTCGACGTCGAATTCGCTGCTGGTCGAGCCATCCATGAAGTCGATATGGGCGCTGTCATATTTGGAGTAGCGATATTCGATCTTGGCGAAGGTGTTGGCGTTGAGCGCGCGCTCCACGCCGCCGCCGACGCGCCAGCCGTCCAGCTTGAACGAGGTGTCGGTGACCTGGTTGGTGTCGCCGGCCAGCACGCCCAGCTTGGTGTTGGTGTAGCCGCCCTTCACATAGATGAGGGTCGAGGGATCGGCGAGGATACCGGCGCGGGCACCGATATAGAGATCGCGGCCCTGCTTGACGCGGCCATAGCCGAACTGGTCGGTGAAGTCGTTGCGGCTGCTCTTGGCGGTGGAGTCGGTGAACTCGCCCTCGACGCCGACGACGGCACCGCCGACATTCACGTCATAACCCGCGCCGACACCATAGAGCAGGCCGTCGATCTTCTGATCGTCGCTGCCATTGTCATTGTCGATCGAGCTGCCGGCCCCGGTATGATCATAGCCCAGGATCGCTTCGACACGCGGGCCGGTGAAGGTCGGGGTGGCATCCTGTGCGAGCGCCGGCGCGGCAACTGCACCACCGGCCAGCAAAGTGGCGACCATCAACTTACGCATAAACATCACTCCGTTGTCTTTCTCTTCCCCTTGGGGGTGAGACGCTCAAGCCGAAGCGGTCATATTTGTTTCATGAACCTCAGATAAACAGCTGATAATGTGGCATTAATGCCACGAAAGCCATTCAGTTCGGCGCGTTTCCGTGGGCCGGGAGCGACGAAATGAGGCGGCCTTCCTTCAGCATTCCACGACATTGACGGCCAGGCCGCCAAGCGATGTCTCCTTGTAGCGGCTGGCCATGTCCTCGCCGGTCTGGCGCATCGTCTCGATCACCGCGTCGAGGCTGACGATATGGCGGCCGTCACCCTGGAGCGCGAGATAGGCGGCGTTGATCGCCTTCACCGCGCCCATGGTGTTGCGTTCGATGCAGGGGATCTGGACGAGGCCGCCGATCGGATCGCAGGTAAGGCCCAGATTATGCTCCATGCCGATCTCGGCGGCATTTTCGACCTGGCTGTTGGTGCCGCCCAGCACGGCCGCCAAGCCCGCCGCTGCCATCGAGCAGGCGACGCCGACTTCGCCCTGACAGCCCATTTCGGCGGCCGAGATGGAGGCGCGCTTCTTGTAGAGGAAGCCCATGGCGGCGGTGGTAAGGAGGAAACGGCGCTCCCCTTCCCGATCGGCGCCGGGGACGAAGCGGCGATAATAATGCAGCACCGCCGGGATCACGCCGGCCGCGCCGTTGGTGGGTGCGGTGACGACCCGGCCGCCGGCGGCATTTTCCTCATTCACGGCGAGCGCGAACAGGCTGACCCATTCGAAGATCTGGGCGGGGCCGACACTGGCGCCCTGCAACCGCAGCTTGTTGTGGATCGCCTTGGCCCGGCGACGCACCTTGAGCCCGCCGGGCAGCAAGCCTTCTTCCTTGAGGCCGCGATCGATCGAGGCGGACATGGCGTCGATCACGCTGTCGAGAAAAGCCTCGGTCTCGCCCTGGGCGCGCCAGGCGCCTTCGTTGCGGAGAACCAGCGTCGCGATGCTGAGACCCGTCGCCTCCCCCTGCGCCAGCAGTTCGGCGCCCGACGAGAAGGGAAAGGGCTGGACCACATTATGGCCGAGCGGGATATCCGGGTCGGCGGGAATGGCGCCGGGCAGCACTGCGCCGCCGCCGATCGAATAATAATCACGCACCAGCGGATCGTCCCGGCCCGGCAGCCAGGCGGAAAAGCGCATGCCGTTGCTGTGCGCCTCCAGAAACTCGCCCATACGGAAGACAAGGTCGCGCGCTTCCTCGAACGGCACCCAGTCGAGATGGGCGCTGCCGGCGCGAATGCGGCCATCGTCGCGGATCGCCTGAAGAATGGCGGGGATGGCATCGGGATCGACATTTTCGGGGCTGTGGCCCGACAGGCCGAGCAGGATCGCGCTGTCGGTGGCATGGCCCCGGCCGGTCAGCGCCAGCGACCCGTAAAGTTCGCACTGCACCCGCACCGGACAGGTGGGCAGCGTGTCCATGAACATCAGCGCGGCGCGCATCGGCCCGACCGTGTGCGAGCTGGACGGGCCGATGCCGATGGTGAACAGGTCCATCACGCTGATCGCGGCGGCGCTGTCGATGCGCGATTTGGTCACGTCAATAATCCTTGGAAATACGCAGGTTGGCGCTCTGGCGGCCGAGGGTGGAAATGGCGCCTAGCAGGGACAGCCAGCGTGTCACCTGATATTCCATCCGGGTGGCGCTGTAGCCCTGCCCGTCACTGATCAGTTCGACATAGGTCTTGCGGGTCAGATATTTGCCGGCGGCAAGCGAAGTGCCCTGCCCCTGGGTCGGATCGGCCGCGATGATGCGCAGCCGGTCTAGCCCGGCCGCCTTGCGCACCGCATTGATCGGATCAAGCCCGCCCTCGCCCTGAAGCGAGCCGACCGCCGAGGCGAGCTGGAGCGCTTCGGGCGCGGACAGGTTGGTGATCGAGGTGCCGAACAGGATGCGCGAGAGCAGTTCGTCCTGCGGCAGCGAGGGCACGGAGTTGAAGCTGATGTCGGGCTTGAGGCCGGTGCCGCCGACATGGATCGTGGCGGTGAGATCACTGACGTCCGCCTCCGCATCGATGTCGAGCGTCGGGTTGACCGGGGTCTTGCCGTCGAACTGGATGCGCCCTTCGCGCAGTTCGAAGCGGCGGCCGGCAAATTCATAATTGCCGCGCACCAGTTCGGCCCGGCCTGCGATCGCCGGATTGGTGACGGTGCCGCCGATATTGAGATCGGCGCGCCATTCGCTGTCGAGGCCAAGGCCGGTCACGGTCAGGCGATTGCGCGCCCGCGCCTTGACCGCCATGGTCCAGGGGACGGTCGCGCGTGGCCGTTCAATCTCCTCGCCGCGCCGGTTGATCTCGACCACCTTGAGTTCGGGGATCTGGGCGACGGCGGCGGCGCGGCCCATGGTGAAGCGGCTCTTGTTGAGGGTGACGTCGCCGCCAATCTCACCGCCCTTGCCGTCGGAACGGATGGTGAGCGGACCGGTGACAGTGGCGGCGATATCGTCACGCTCCAGCAGCGCGGCATTGTCCGCCTGGAAGGCGAGGTCCATGCCGACGCCGCCAATGCCGTTGAAGGTGAAATTGCCGGTGCCGGTCACGCTGCCGCCATTCTGGGCATTGGCGGTGAAGCTGGAGAAGACCAGCTGCGCCCCGGCGAAACGGGCGCGCGCCTTGACGTTGCGCAGGCGCATGCCGGTGACCGGGCTGTTGAGCGCGGCATTGTCGGTCGCGAGCGAGCCGGTGATGACCGGATCGGCAAGCGTGCCATGCGCGTCGGCGGTGACGCTGACCGGGCCGGCAATGTCGACAATCTCCACACCGGTCAGGCGCCAGAGCGTGTCGGCGGTGCCATTGAAGCGAAGCTGCGCGATCAGCGGCGCGCCGTTAAGCCGTTCGACCAGACTGCCGGTCGAGATGAGCGGAGTGAGCAGCGCCTGGCCACGGCCGATGGTCTGGCCGTCGGCGACGAAGACCATGCGAGTGGCGAGCCGGTCGAGGGTCAGCACGGCGTTGACGCCGACATCGACCGGGCGGGAACTGAGGGACAGGCCCGAGCGGGACAGGCCACGGATGCGCAGTTCCGCCTTGCCCGTCGGCAGGCCGCCGCGCGGGCGGCTGTAGCTCAAGGTGCCGGTGGCCATGCCGCCCAGCCCCAGATTGTCATAGGCGATGTCGAGCAGGGCGAGCGGCATTTTTTGCGCGCGCGCCTCAATCCGGGTGGTTGCGCCGCCCAGCTCGCCCGCCAGTTGCAGCGTGCCGCCGGCATAGCTGATGGTCGCGGGCGACAGGCGCCAGCCATCCTCGGCGCGGGTGAAGAGCGCCGCACGGGTCAGGCGGATCGGCCGCTTGTCGATCGTGCCGCTGGCCGACAGGCGGACCCGGTCGAGATCGACCTGCGCCTCGCCCTTGAGGTCGAACAGGCGGCCGCGCTGGCCCGAGAGATTGCCCGAGACCTTGCCGCGCCCGTCGACCAGCGCGGCGGTGGCGTCGAGCCGGCCAAGCAGCATGCCGCCGACGCGCAGGCCGCGTGCCTGGGCGGTGGCGTTGATCGAGGTGCCGTCGGGATCGAGCAGGATGGTGGCATCGAGCGAGCCGCGCCGCACGGCGATGGTCGAGGGACCATCGAAGCTGGCATCATTGGCGTCGAGATCGAGCTTCAACTGCTGGATACCGCCGACCGGCTGGAAGCCGATCGTGCCGCTGACCGGGCCGGCGACCAGCAACTGGCCGTCGAGGCCGCCGGTGACGGGGCGGATGTCGCCGCTGGCAGTAACGCCCGAGACCGCGATGCGCGCGACGCGGACCACCGCCTGGCCGCCGGGCGGCAGCAAGATGCTGCCTTCGCCGGTGAACGGGCCGAGCGTCGATCCGCCATTGGCGGTGAAGCTGTAATTGCCGTCGGCGCCGGGCAGAAATTCGCCGCGCACGTCGCGCAGGCCGAGCGCATCCATCGGCCGCGCAAGCTGGACATGGACGATCGGCCGGTCGATCTTGCCATCGAGCACGACATTGACCGGGCCATATTGCTTGTGGCTGCCATTGCCTTCGAGATGGACGGTGCCGTCGCGGTGGCGCACGCCCTTGGCATTGAGGCTGATGAGCGGCGCGTCGAGCCTCATGTTGGAGAAGCCGATCTCGCCGCCCGGTAATAGCGTCAGCGCGCTGCGGACCGTGGGCAGGCCGCCGCCCAGCCCCTTGAGGAAGGCATTGTCGAGCCGGCGGACCTTGGCCACCGCATTGCCCGACAGGCCGAAGGCGCCATTGGCGCCGGGGGCCGCACGCAGTTTCGAGTCCAGATCGACGATGCCGAGGCCGCGAATGAAGAGACCGCTGATCCGCCCGTCGATGCCGACATCATAGCGGCCGCTCTTAAGGTCGGCCATGACCAGCAGCTTGCCATTCAGGCGGTCCGACCGGAAAGGCATGGGGTTGCTGACGATCTGCTGCCCCTTGAACTGCAGCACGCCGTCGAGCGCGAAATTGCGGACGATGCCGGCGACCAGATCACCCTGCCCGTCGAGGCTGCGGGCGCGCAGCCGGACCGGCAGCAGCACCGGCCCGCTTTTCGCCTGGCGGCCCTTGCCGTCGATGCGGACATCGTTGATCTGGGTCTTGCCGAAGGCGAGTTGGCGCGCGGTGAGCAGATATTCATAGCCGAAGCCCGTGAATGGACCGTCGAGCCGGACCTTCGCCACGACGTCGCGGCCGCGCATATCCTTGAGCAGCGCTTCGGGCCGGGCGAGGTTCATGTCGACGCGCAGATTGTCGAAGGCGTTGTTGCGCAGGTCGATCGCGCCGTCGGCGACCATGTCGATCGCGGCCGAGCGCAGCGTAAGCCTGCCATCGACCACCCGGTCGGCCAGCGTCCCCTGGGCGCCGATGGTGAGGCGCGGTGAGGCGAGGCGCGGCAGCAGGCCCTTGCCGGGAATGGCGCTGCCCTCGATCGTGCCCTGGATGGTGTAGGCGCCGCTGCGCGCACCGAGTTTCAGGTCGGCGACGGGATTGCCGGCCAGGGTGGCGGCCAGGCGCCCATCCCATCGGGTCCAGCGCCCCTTGCCGCTGATGCGCAGATTGCCGTCCTGATTGAGGCCGGCCATCGCCGCCAGCACGCCGCCCCTGGGCGCATTGACGGTGACCGCAAGGTTGAACCGGTCATCGTCGGGCCGGCTGTCGAGCGTGAGGTTGAGGGCATCCTCCGCCCCGATCACGCGGGCCGACAGGTCGATGATCGCGCGGCCGCCACGAATGTCCGCATCGCCCGACAGGGTGGCCAGTTCGACCTTGCCAGTGACGGCGGGCGCAACCGTCAGCCGATCGACCGAGAACTGCATCAGGCGGATGTCGAAGCCCGGCAGGATCGGCCCCTGCCGCTCGCTGGGATTGAGTTTGGGCAGTTTGTGCAGGGTCGCCTGCGGGATCACCAGCCGGTCGATGTCGAGCCGGTTGGAGAGCCAGGCGAAGGGCCACCAGTCCAGCTCCACCCGCGGCGCGTCGAAGAAGCGGCCCTTGGGATCGGACAGGACGAGGCCGCGCAGCACCGCCTTGCGATAGATGCTGCCCTCGATCCGGTCGACATGGATGCGCAGGCCCGAGGGCGGGCTGACGGCGGCGATGCGCGAGACGAGGAAGCGATGGCCGGGCGCGCTGTCGAGCCAGGCCAGCGTCGCCACCACGACCAGCAGCGCGAGCGCCAGTGCGCCGGCCAGCCAGCGCTGCCAGCGCCCGTCCCAGGCGCGGCGGCGCGGCGCGGCGGGCGGCGGCGGCACGGGCGGCTGGCTGTCGGGCGGTAGCGTTGCCATCAGAAGGCCTGCCCCAGCGAGACATAGACGGCAACCTTGGCATCGCCCGGCTGCGGATTGATCGGCGTGCCGACATCGACGCGGATCGGGCCGAAGCTGCTATAATAGCGCACGCCAAGTCCCGTGCCGACGCGCAGGTCCCGGAATCGCGGCAGGAAAGTGGTGGAGATATTGCCCGCGTCGAGGAAGGGCACGACGCCGAAATTGCCGAAGCGGATGCGCGCCTCGGCGGAAAATTCGATCAGGCTCTTGCCGCCGACCGGATCATCGTCCGGGCCGTAGCGCGGGCCGATCGCCTGATAGCCATAGCCGCGCACCGACGCACCGCCACCGGCATAGAAGCGCCGCGACGGCGCGATACGATCGACCGTGGAGCCGAGGATGGTGCCGAGCCGGGTGCGCCCGGCGAGGACGACACGATCATTGATCGGCTGATAGGCGCTGGCGTCGACCTGCGCCTTGGCATAGCCGAAGGTCGAACCCTGAAAGGAGAGTTCTGGGCTGAGGCGGCCGCCGAGGCGGAAGCCCTTGCTGGGGTTGAGCAGGTCGTCGCTGCCATCATAGGTGAGGCTGAGCGGCACTGCGCCGATGAAGAAGGTACGGCGGCTGCCGCCGGAAAAGGCATCCGCTTCGTCCGAGGCGATGAGTTCGGCACCGACGCGCCAGACCCAATGCTTCTGGAACAGGATGTTGGTCTGCCGCTCCAGCCCACCCGACAGGGTGATGGTGCGCGCGTCATAGGCGTCGCGGCGGATATTGCTGTAGGAGACGAGGCCGGTCAGCACATGGTCGCGCTCGCGGAAATTGTTGCGACGATAGGTGGCCTGCGCCGTCTGTTCCTGGGTGCCGAGAACGCCGCGCAGGGTGAGCGATCCTTCGGGCGGGAAGAGATTGCGATGCTGCCAGCTGATTTCCGCGCGATAGCCTTCGCCCGTGCCATAGCCCAGTTCGCCGGCAATGGTGCGCATCGGCGCCGGGCGCAGATCGACATCCAGGTCGACATGTTCGCCATCGCCCGCGTCCTTCGGCGTCAGGGTGACGGAGGAGACGAGGCCGGTGGTGACGATGGCACGGCGCAGATCCTCCACATCGGTGGCGCGGTAGGTTTCACCCGGCTCGAAGCGGGCCATGCGCTGGAGATGGCGGGCGCTGAACACATCGTCATTGTCGAGCAATATCTGGCCGAAGCTGCGATAGCCGCCGGGGGTGACGATGATGTCGAGATCGCCATTGCGCGCTTCATGGTCGATCCGCACTTCGGGTTCGTCCACCCTGGCGAAGGGATAGCCATTTTCGCCCAGCGCCGTTGCCAGCGCGGTCTGGCCCGCAAGGATGCGGTCGGCGTTGATCGGATCGCCCGACTTCATCGTGAAGGCGCCGCGCAGCGTCTCCTCCCGCGGGCCGGTCTCGGCGAGGCCGGCAATCTCCACCGTGTCGAGGAGATAGAGGGGGCCCGGCGTGACATCGAAGATGACGGACAGCTTGTCGCTGCCGGCGGGCGGCGGCGCGACGCTGCCGCGCACCCGCGCGGCATAATAGCCGTCGGCGCGCAATAACCGGTCGAGCAGGTCGCTGTCTTCCTTCACCCGGCGGTTGATCTGGGCAAGGTTGGCGGCCTTCCCCTCCGACTGGTGCAGCACCGACAGGCTGTCGAAACGGGTCGCGATCTGATTGTCGCCGATCGCGTCGATACCGCGCAGGGTGACGCCATATTTGCGCTCCTCCCCGGCGTCGGTGAAGGTGACGACCTCCTCGGCCGGGCCGGTATCGGCGGCGTCGGCGGCCTGCTGCGCCGGCTGATCGGCCATGTCGGGCTCGCTGGCTGCAACCGGATCCTCCGGCAGCGGGGCGACCGTATCGGGCTGGCCCATGTCGGGCCAGTCGATGCCGATGTCGGGCATGGCATCGAGCGACGCGGACGGATCGACCGGCGGGCTGGCGGGATCGGCAGCGGGATTGGGCACAGGCTGGGCCGCCTGCGCGAACGCAGTGCCGGCGGTGCAGAACGCCAGGGACAAGAGACATAGCCCTGCGGCGCGCGGATCAACGGGAAAGCGGCGCCCTGTCCGCAAGCCATGGGTCATGCGACCGGTCTAGACCAAGTCGGGGCGATTATGCCAGCCAAGAGATGGCGATGGCGCAATGGTCAGAAGGCGGTGTTGAGCCGATCCATGAGTGCGCGGGCCGGACTGTCGGCCAGCGGCGCGTCCGGCGACAGCATCCGCTCCTCCAGCCGCGCGACCCGGCCATAAAGCTCCTGGCTCGCCTCGATCAGCGAACGGGCGGCGAAGGGGAAGTCACCGGCAATGCCCGGATCGGTGGCGGTGGCGCGGCCGAGCCGATATTTCTCATCGGCCACATCCGCATCGCCAATCTCGCCGCGCTGCCAGGCGCGCTGGCTGAGCAGCCAGGCGATGATGTGCATCAGCCGGGTCGTGACCTTGAGCGATTCACAGGCGAAGGACACGCGGCGCAGCGGATCGTCGGCGGCAAACTGCCCGGCCTCGTCCGCGTCGAAATAGGAACGCGCCTCATCCGCCATCACCATCGCCTCCATATAGAGGCCATCGACAAGGCGGCGATGAAGGCCGGGATCAAGGGCGGCTGCGTTGCGCATAGGCCTAGCTGACATATCGCGATGCGATTGTCAGGGCCGTGGATGGCGCCGGAAGCCCGCCTGTCCCATTTGGGATCGCTTTACGCCGCAGTCCCGCAATTTTGCGACGCGGCGGACACATTAGGCGATGATGTCCGGGACAAGCGCATCTTCGAGCGCGACGATCTCGTCCCGCAGCCGCAGCTTGCGCTTCTTGAGGCGCGCGACCTGCATCTGGTCGCCCACCCCGCCATCGACCAGCGCCGCGATCGCGGCGTCGAGATCGCGATGCTCGACGCGCAGCAGCTCCAACCGGCGCATAATGTCTTCGCGGCTTACCAAGCCCCCGCCTTCCGAACCCAACATAGCCTCTCCTGATAGCCCGGCGCGGACGCGCGGGCCATCGCAATTTTACCGACGGCCCATCGCAAAGCACGAATCATCGCGAGACAGGTCCGCCGAATCATGATCTACTTCGTCATCCATCACCCTCGTAAGGAGAATGTCATGGAAAATTCCCACGTTTCAGCTCTTTCCGCAAAGCATGCCGGGCTCGAAGCCCGGATCAAGGCCGAGTCGAGTCGGCCGATGCCCGACGATATTCTCGTCGCCTCGCTGAAGAAGCAGAAATTGCGGGTCAAGGAAGAGATGCAGGGCCGACATTAAGCCCGTTCCGCACGGAAAAGGCCGGGGCCGGATCACCGGACCGGCCATTTTCCTGCCAGCGGGACGCACAGCATCGATCCGGCCGGAACCCCGGCCAGATTTTCGACATAGTGCAACGGATGACGCCTAGCCGGGGAAGATGACCTGGCGATGACAGGCGTTCAGCGTGGCGGTCTTCCGCTGGCGTCCAGCCCGAAATGCCGACCAAAATGGAGGCGTCGCGGCGGCATGGAACAGGCCGCATATGAAAAGCCCCGCGCGGCGAACCAGCGGGGCCTTTTGCCAACCCAACTAAATCATCGATATCAGCGGCGCGTGATCGTCGCGGAACGCAGATAGTCCGGCAGGGCCTGCCGCGACACGCCATTGGCAACCGGCTTGCGCGCCAGTTGCGGATCGATCGGCGCGTCGAATGCAAAACCGATCTTGTCATCGCGCGACCAGGCGACCGCCCCCTCGACCAGGCCGACACCACGCAGTTCGAGACGAAGCCGCGTGCCGGCCGGGATGGCACGTTCGCAATCCGCCATCAGGCCGGTGGCCGACAGATTGCGCACGCGCGCCTTGCCCAGATCGACGCCATCCAGCGTGCTGAGGCTGGTGAGCAGGAACAGGCTGTCGCGCGGCGCGGAACGAGCCGGTCCCCGATCAGAATTTCCCGTTTCCTTGTCCATGACTATTCCCGCAAAATGACACTTGGCCAACAGGATAGTCATGCGACGTGGAGAAAGGGTTAACCGCCACAGGGGGTTAATCGTCGCGGGAGACTTTTTCCTGACGCTCGTGCCGCTCCTGCGCCTCAACCGTCATGGTCGCGATCGGACGGGCTTCCAGCCGGCCCAGCGAGATCGGCTCGCCGGTGACTTCGCAATAGCCATATTCGCCTTCATCGATACGGCGGAGCGCCGCGTCGATCTTGGAGATCAGCTTGCGCTGGCGGTCGCGGGTGCGCAGTTCGATCGACCAGTCGGTCTCGCTCGATGCGCGGTCGTTAAGGTCGGGTTCGCGCAGCGGTTCATTCTGCAGCACGGCGAGCGTCCCTTCCGCTTCCGACAATATCTGTTTCTTCCAGTCCCAGAGACGCTGCCGGAAATATTCCTGCTGCAGGGGGTTCATGAATTCTTCGTCAGCCGACGGACGATAATCGTCCGGGAGTGTTACGGTCGATTTTGGCGGCTTCACACCGTCTTTATCGGAATTCAGTACCGATGCCATCTGGCTCTCCGACTCGAGAGGCCCCGGCGCTGTAAGTTCCGGGCGCCCATGACTTTTGTTTGAGCGGGCCTCATAGCCACCGCGACGAGGCGATACAAGCGGACAATGCGCACTCCGGCGCATCCCCTAGGTCGGCTGACCCGCCCGGAACGGACGGCGCGACTCCATCCGGGTTTTCCCCGATCCGGCCATCGGGATGTCCACGCAGCCCATCCTTAACGTTCCACAATGACACGTTAACCATTGCAGTTGACTCAAACGCCCGATTTTTCGGACCTTTTACGGCGCAAAGATGGTTAACGCCCTTGCAGTTAACGCTTTATTTTGCGTTGGTATGCAGTAGGGAATGGCAGGGTTCACGCTACGGAAGGGTCCGATGGCGCGAATGGGTAAACAGGACTAGAGAAGATCCTATGTCGGTTCGGATGGCTTTGGCAAAATTGTGCGCCTGCACTTGTGGCGGCGCCATCATTGGCGGGGGCGCCGTCCATGTGGCGGAAAATGCGCGTCCGGCAACGGTCTACAGCACCAAGAGTGTGAAGGCCAAGCCGCGCCAGCGCGTCCTGGCCACGGCCAAGCGCCCGCCGGCCAAGAAGCCCGACCCGATCCGTGTGACCGTGACCACGCCGTCGCCGCCGATTCCGCTGCCCCCGCCGCCGGTGCAGGCCGCCCTGCCCCTGATGGCGGGTGGACCGACTCCGACCGCAGCGCCGATCGGCGGCAGCAGCGGCTTTGGCGGCAGCAGCGGTTTCATCGGCGGCTTCTTTGGTGGCGGCAGCAGCGGTGGCGGCACGGTGGTGATCTCTACCACCGGTTCGACGGGATCGACCGGTTCGAGCGGGTCCAACTCGCCCACGCCGCCAACCTCCACCACCAGCACGACGACCACGTCGAGCGGTTCGGATTCGCCGACTCCGCCGGGTGGAACGACCACGACGACCTCGACGTCGACCTCCACATCGACATCGACCTCTACGTCCACATCGACGTCGACCTCTTCCTCGTCGGGCGCGACATCGACTTCCACGTCCAGTTCGACCTCGACCGGATCGTCGAGCTTCGGCAGCACGTCGACGAGCAGCTCGACCAGCAGTTCGTCGTCGACCTCGACATCGTCGGGCACCTCTTCGGGAACGCCGCCCGGTCCGCCGCCGCCGACCGATGTGCCGGCGCCGCCGATGGTGCTGCTGTTCGGCGCCGGCGCCGCCGCGCTGCTGATGCGCAAGCGCCTGGCCGATCGCAATACGGAGCTGTCCATCGAGGGCCATGGCCCGGCCAAGCCGATCCCGATCATCCGCACCGGCGACATCTGATAGAAAAAAGGGCGACCCTGGGGCCGCCCTTTTCTTTTGCCGATTGGGTTTTCCGCTCAACTGCGGGCGATGATCTTCTCGATTTCGGCCACGGGATGATTGGCCAGATCCTTGGCGATCTCGCCGACCAGCCGGTCCTGCACTTCCTTGTGATAATGTTTGCGCATCTCGCCCAGCGCGGTCGGCGGGGCGACAATGATCAGCTTCTCATAATCCTGCGCGAAGGCGCGGCGCTTGAGCAGGTCGGCCGCCTCGGCGGCGAAGCGCGCCTCCTCCAGTTCATGAAAATCGGTCTGTTCCATGCTGCTGCGATGGCTGCCGACCGAATTGAAGGCGCGGCCGGGCGCATCCGACGCCTGATCGCGGTCGGCCGGATTGTCCTGCACCTTCACCTCTTCCGCCTGAAGCTGGGGAAAGGCGCGGTCGCCCTTGTTGCGGAAGAAGAGCAATTTGCGCCCGTCCGCCACCAGCACCATCGCATCATGATCGATCTGCATCGCCTTCTCCTTCATTTTGTGGATTCATCACCAACGGACGAAGGCGCACAGGGTTGCGTGGCCTCGTCCGCGACGGCATAGGGCAGCGATGCACGACATCCGCTTCATCCGCGAAAATCCCGCCGCCTTCGACGCCGCCCTGGCGCGCCGTGGCCTGGCCCCGCTGTCCGCCGACATATTGGCGCTGGACGAGAAGAGCCGGGCGCTCAAGACGGAGCTGCAGCAGGGGCAGGCCCGCCGCAACGAGGCGAGCAAGGCGATCGGCCAGGCGATGGCGGCCAAGGACATGGCAAAGGCCGAGGCACTGAAGGCCGAGGTCGCCGCACTGAAGGAAGGCACGCCGGCGCTGGAAGCGGAAGAGGCCGAGGTCGGCGCGGCGCTCAACGCCATGCTGGCGGCGATCCCCAACCTGCCCGCCGACGACGTGCCACAGGGCGCGGATGAAGCCGGCAATATCGAACTGAGCCGCTGGGGCAATATCCGCGCATTCGATTTCGCGCCGCAGGATCATGCCGATTTCGGCCCGGCGCTGGGGCTGGATTTCGAGGGCGGCGCGGCGCTGTCGGGCGCGCGCTTCACCGCGCTGCGTGGGGCAATGGCGCGGCTGCACCGGGCGCTAGCGCAATATATGCTGGACACCCAGAGCACGACCAACGGCTATGAGGAAACCAATCCGCCGCTGCTGGTGCGCGACGAGGCGCTGTTCGGCACCGGCCAGTTGCCCAAATTCGCCGAGGATCTGTTCCGCACCACCGATGGCCGCTGGCTGATCCCGACCGCCGAAGTGTCGCTGACCAATCTGGTCGCCGAGCAGATCGTGCCGACCGACGCCCTGCCGGTGCGGCTGACCGCACTGACCCCCTGTTTCCGGTCGGAGGCCGGATCGGCCGGTCGCGACACGCGCGGCTTCATCCGCCAACACCAGTTCGAAAAGGTCGAACTGGTCGCGATCTGCGCGCCCGAGGAATCGGACGCCGAGCATGAGCGGATGGTGCAGGCGGCCGAGGGCATACTGCAGGCGCTGAACCTGCCCTATCGCAAGATGCTGCTGTGCAGCGGCGACATGGGCTTTGGCGCGCGCAAGACCTATGACCTGGAAGTCTGGCTGCCGAGCCAGGCGACCTATCGCGAGATCAGCTCCGTATCCAACTGCGGCGATTTCCAGGCGCGGCGGATGAACGCCCGCTACAAGCCGGAGGGGGAGAAGGCGACGCGCTTCCTCCATACCCTCAACGGCTCCGGCCTGGCGGTGGGCCGCACGCTGGTCGCGGTGCTGGAAAATTACCAGCAGGCCGACGGCAGCGTGGTCGTGCCCGACGTGCTGGCGCCCTATATGGGCGGCATCACCAAGCTGGAGCCGCGATAAAAAAGGAACGGGCGATGCGCATCCTCCTCACCAATGACGATGGCGTTCATGCGCCGGGGCTGAAGGTGCTGGAGGCGATCGCCCGCACCCTGTCCGACGATATCTGGATCGTCGCGCCCAGCGAGGAACAGTCCGGCGCGGGGCATAGCCTGACGCTGACCCGCCCGCTGCGCATCCGCAAGCATGGCGAGAAGCATTATAGCGTCACCGGCACGCCGACCGACGCGGTAATGATGGCGGTCGGCCATCTGATGAAGAATGCCAAGCCGGACCTGGTCCTGTCGGGCGTCAATCGCGGCGCCAACCTGGCCGAGGACGTGACCTATTCGGGCACCGTCGCGGCCGCGATGGAGGGCGCGATTTCCGGCATCAAGTCGATCGCGCTGAGCCAGGTCTATGCCCGCGAGGCGATGGGCGACGCGGTGCCCTTTGCCGCCGCCGAAGCCTGGGGCGAGCGGGTGCTGCGCCCGCTGATCGCGATGCCGGCCAGCCCGCGCCTGTTGTTCAACGTCAATTTTCCCGCGATCGCCCCGGACAGGGTCAAGGGCGTGCGCGTGGTGCGGCAGGGCTTCCATGACATCGACCGGACCAAGATCATCGAGGGCACCGATCCGCGCGGCTATCGCTATTACTGGTTTGGCCTCGGCCGCAGCGATTCCGCGCCCGAGGGGACAGATCTGGCGGCCATCGCAGAAGACTATATCGCGGTGACACCGCTCCATTATGATCTGACGCAGGATGGCGCGCTGGCGGCGACGGCGCAGGCATTTTCGGACTGACTTACGCTCCGGGGGGAGACCATATGGCTGGACATTCAAGGGGGCGGCGCTGGCTGCCCATGGCGCCGCTGCCGCTGCTGCTGGCGGGCTGCATCCCTGCCCCCGTGCAGGACAGCGCGCCCTATGCCGCGCCCCTGCCCCCGGCCCAGCCGGCGCGCGCCATTCCGCCATCGCCCAGCATGCCGCCGCAGCCGGCCCAGCGCCCCTCGTCCGAACCGCAGATGATCGAGCGCAAACCGGTCTGGACCGCGCAGCAGGTGACGGCGAATGCGCGGACAGTGGCCGCCAGCACCTATAGCGTGCAGCCGGGCGACACGCTGCGCGGCATCGGCAACCGCACCGGCGCGGGATCGGACGCGATCGCACGGGCCAACGGGCTGGCCCCGCCCTATGCGCTGCGGCCGGGGCAGAGCCTGTCGATCCCCGGCGGCCGCTATCATGCGGTGGCGGAGGGGGAGACCGGCATCGCCATCGCCGTAGCCTATGGCGTGCGGTGGAGCGACATTGTCGACATCAACGGCCTGACCGAACCCTATGTGCTGCGGCGCGGGCAGCGGCTGCTGCTGCCCGGTGGCGAGATGCCGGCCGCCCCGGTGGCAGCGCAGCCGGTGCGGGCGCCCGCATCCAGCCTGGAGCAGCGCGCCGCCGCCTTCCGCATCGATATCGACGATGTGCTAACCGGCGGCCAGCCCGCCGTCGCCGAGGAAAAGCCGCGCACGATGGCCAAGGCCCAGCCCCGCCCCCTGCCCTCCAATGTGCCGATCGCCCAGCCCGGCGGCTTTTCCGGTCCATTCGCATGGCCGCTCAAGGGCAATATCCTTTCCCGTTTCGGTCCAGGCGAAAGCGGCGCGAAGAATAACGGCATCGACATTGCCGCGCCGATCGGCACGCCGATCAGGGCCGCGGCCGACGGCGTCGTCGCCTATGCCGGCGACAGCATCGCGGTGTTCGGCGGCCTCATCCTCATCACCCATGGCAGCGGCTGGGTCAGCGCCTATGGCCATGCCAACCGGATCGACGTGGTGCGCGGGCAGAAAGTGACGAAGGGCCAGGTGATTGGCCTGAGCGGTGACACAGGCTATGCCAGCAAGCCGAAGCTGCATTTCGAGCTGCGCAAGGACCGGGTGCCGATCAATCCCATGACCCAGCTGCCCACCCCATGAAGATCGCGCCGCCGCCTTCGGGATCGTCCATGGCCGGCTTTCTGCGGCGGCGATCGGCGCTGCCGGTCTGGGCGGACCTTGCCTGGCGGGTGGTGCTGGTCTTTGGCCTGATCGCGATCGTGCTGGCGCTCCACTGGTTCGGGCGCGATGGTCTCAAGGACAATTATGACGACCAGATCAGCTTCATCGACGTGCTCTATTTCACCACGGTCACCGTCACCACGGTCGGCTATGGCGATATCGTTCCGGTCTCGCCCGAAGCGCGCCTGTTCGAATCCATCTTCGTCACGCCGATCCGGCTGTTCGTCTGGATCATTTTCCTGGGCACCGCCTATAATCTCTTCTTCCGCAACATCCTCTACAGGTGGCGCATGGCACGCATTCAGGCCGATCTGCACAATCATATCGTCGTCACCGGTTTCGGCACCAGCGGCCAGGAGGCGGTGAACGAACTGCTGGCGCGCGGCACCGACCCGCGCGAGATCGTGGTGATCGACGGCAGCGAGAAGGCGCTGGACCATGCCGAAGCCTTGGGCTGCAACGTGCTGTGCGGCGACAGCACGCGCGACAAGACGCTGAAGGACGTGGCCATCCACCGTGCCCGCACGATGATCGTGTCGGCCGGGCGCGACGACACGTCGATCCTGATCACCTTGACCGCGCGTCACCTAGCCCCGCGCCTGCCGATCAGCATTGTCGTGCGCAACGAGGATAATGAAGTGCCCGCGCGCCAGGCCGGCGCCACCACCGTCATCAACCCGGTCAGCTTTGCCGGGCTGCTGCTGGCCGGCAGCACCAGCGGCAAGCATATCGCCGATTATATGGCCGATCTCGCCGCATCGGGTGGCCGGGTGAAGCTGCACGAACGGCCAGTGTTGCCGCAGGAAATCGGCCAGCCCCTGTCCGCGATCGGCACCGGGCTTGGCGTGCGCATCTATCGCGGCGACCATCCGATCGGCTTCTGGGAGGAAGGCGCAAAGCGGCTCCAGACCGGCGATTGCATCATCGAGATCGTGGAAGAAACCGGCGCCACACCCCGCGCCGACGATTAATAGGTTCAAACCAGCGACAGACTGAACATGTTTGTTGCGTCACAGCAACATATGGCAAAATTCGTGCTACCCAGGGTGCAGCGCAGCATGAGGCCAATTGCCTTGCTGTCATAGAATGGCAACACTCCCCCTCAGGTCTGATTTTTGAGGGGTAGAATATGCGCTTGAAAAATGTCCTGAAAACCGGCGTCCTGTTGTCCGCCTTCTTCCATAACGCACCGTCTTTCGCCCAATCCACCGCGCCGCAGGCCGATGATGCCGGGGCCATCATCGTCACCGGATCGCGCATCCGCCAGAATCCGCTGGACCAGGACAAGCCGATCGTCACGGTCGATCAGGAAGCGATCGCGCGGACCGGCCTTTCCTCGATCGCCGACGTGCTGCAGCGCATTCCCAGCGCCGCCGGCGGCCTCAACACCAAGGTCAACAATGCCGGCAATATCGGCGGTCCGCCCGACGGCACCGGCGTCAGCTCCGGTTCGGCCGAAGTCGATCTGCGCTATCTGGGCGCCAAGCGCACGCTGATCCTGGTCGATGGCATGCGCTATGTGAACGGGTCGGCGGCCGGCGGCATTCCCGCCTCGGTCGACCTCAATTCGATTCCCGCCAACATGATCGAACGGGTCGAAGTGCTGCAATCGGGCGCCTCCCCGCTTTATGGGTCGGATGCGATCGCCGGCGTCGTCAACATCATCACCAAGCAATCGCAGAAGGGGCTCGACCTGTCGGCCCAGTTCGGCACCTATGAGCAAGGCGATGGCGACACCTGGGACATCAATGCCAGCTATGGCGTCCAGAGCGAGCGCGTGTCGATCGTGTTCGGCGCCAATTATGTGAACCAGGGCAGCGTCGGCACGTCGGCCCGCTCGATCTCGCAATGGCCGACGCCGGGCGCCACCAGCTGCGCTGCCGGCGGCTGTTCCAGCGCGACACCCAATGGCCGCTATGACGTGCTGGGCCAGAGCCTGACGCTGAGCGCCCCGATCCTCGACCGGGCACCGGTGCTGTCGGACTATCGCAACTATAGTTCGGCAACCGACTCCTTCAATTTCCAGCCCTATAATTATCTGCTCACCCCGTCGGAGCGCTATGGCGGCTTCATCAATCTGAAGGCGGAGCTGAGCGACAATATCAACCTGCGCACGCGCATGGTCTATCAGCATCGCGGATCGACCACGATCGCCGCACCGCTGCCACTGTTCATCGGCCCGGATGCCGGCAACGGCAATCTGCTCGACACCATCTCGATCGATGCCAGCAACCCCTATAACCCGTTCGGCGTGACGCTCTCGTCCGGGGCGGACGGAACGCCGGCCAATTATTCGACGGTTCGCCGCCGCTTCGTCGAAGGCGGGCCGCGCACCTTCACCCAGAGCGTCGATACCATGACCATGGCCGCGACCCTGGACGGGTCGTTCGACGTCGGTTCGCGCACCTGGTATTGGGACGTCAACGGCATCTATGGCAGCAACAATGCGCACCAGACCTTCACCGGCAACCTGAACGCATCCAAGCTGGCCCAGGCGTTGGGTCCGGTCGGCAACTGCACCGGCGAATGCGTGCCGTTCAACATCTTCGGCGGCGCGGGATCGATCACCCAGGCCATGCTGGATTATGTGACGTTCGACGAACATGACCGCAGCACCCAGGAATTGTGGGACGCCACCGCCAACCTGTCGGGCGAATTGTTCGACCTGCCCGGCGGCGCGGTCGCCTTCGCGGTCGGCTATGAACATCGCGACCAGCGGGCGAGCTACACCCCCGATCCGATCATCACGGCGGGCCTGGGCGCCGACGTGCCGACCAGCCCGGCGGCGGGCAGCTTCAATGTCGATGAAGTCTATGGCGAAATCCGCATCCCGATCCTCGCCGACGTGCCCTTCTTCCAGAAGCTGGAGCTGGACGGCGCGGTCCGCCATTCCAACTATAGCAGCTTTGGCAGCAACACGACCTTCACCGCGTCGGGCCTGTGGAAGCCGGTCAAGGATCTGTTGTTCCGCGGCGGCTATGCCGAAAGCCTGCGCGCGCCGAGCATCGGCGAACTCTATGCCGGCCGTTCGCGCACCGACGCGACGATCGACGATCCCTGCACCAGCGCGGCGGGCGGCGCGTTCCAGACCAATGCCACGGTCCGCGCCAACTGCATCGCCAATGGCGTCCCGGCCGATGGCAGCTATGCCGAACCGACCGGCGGCCAGCTCGGCATCTTCTCGCAGGGGTCGACCGCGCTGAAGCCGGAGACGGCCAAGACCTGGACGCTTGGCGGCGTCTACAGCCCGTCCTGGGCGCGCGGCAATTATGCCACCACCCTGACGCTGGAGGTCAATTACTATAATATCAGCCTCAAGAACGCGATCGACTCGGTCCCGGCCTCGCTGACCCTGTCGCGTTGCGCCTATGAAGCCGATCCGGTGAGCTGCGCCGCCATCAGCCGCACCGGCAGCGGCAGCGTCGCGGGCATCAACGGCGTGTTGCAGAACCTGAACGCCATCAAGACCGACGGCATCGACGCATCGTTCAACTATCGCTCGCCGGTGATTTCGAACGGCACGATCGGCCTGAACGTCAACGCCGCCTGGCTGTTCAAATATAATGTCGAGCCGCCGGCCGACCTGAATGCGCCGACCCAGAAATATGCCGGCACCGAACGGGGTAGCCCGGATCAGGCCTATCCCAAGTTCAAGGCAAATGCGACGCTCGACTGGTCGACGCCGGGCTATGGCGCGTCCTTCACCGGCCGCTACATCAGCGGCGTCGATGAACGCGACGGCGAGCATTCGCTTGGCCGCACCTTCTATGGTGACATCCAGCTCTATATCTCGCCGGCCTGGATGGACCACCGCACCCGGCTGACCTTCGGCGTCAACAATCTGTTCGATCAGGATCCGCCGGCCTGCTTCACCTGCGACAGCGCCAATTTCGATCCCACCACCTATGATGTGCCGGGCCAGTTCGGTTATCTGCGCCTGACCTACAAGATGTAAGGGATCAGGCACTTAGCCATGGCGAAGGGCGCGTCCATTTGGGCGCGCCCTTTGTCTTTTCGGCTACCCCGTGACATTTGGCGCAAAAATCCCTATGTGCGCGCCGATCATGGCAACCAAAATCCCAGACGCGCCGAAGATCGGCATGGTTTCGCTCGGCTGTCCGAAGAACCTGGTCGATTCCGAGCGTATCCTGACCAAGCTGCGTTCCGACGGCTATCAGATGTCCGCCGACTATGCCGGCGCCGACGTCGTGCTGGTCAACACCTGCGGCTTCCTCGATTCCGCCAAGGAAGAATCGCTCGAAGCGATCGGCGAGGCCATGGCCGAAAATGGCCGCGTCATCGTCACCGGTTGCATGGGCGACGAAGCGGACGTGATCCGCGCGAAATTCCCGCAGGTGCTGGCCGTCACCGGCGCGCATCAATATGAGCAGGTGGTCAATGCGGTGCATGACGCATCACCGCCCATCCCCAACGCCTTTGTCGACCTGGTGCCCGAAGGCGGGCTGAAGCTCACCCCGCGCCATTACAGCTATCTGAAGATTTCAGAGGGCTGCAACCATCGCTGCTCCTTCTGCATCATCCCCTCGATCCGCGGCGACCTGGTGTCGCGGCGCATCGACGCGGTGCTGCGCGAGGCGGAAAAGCTGGTCGCGGCCGGCACCAAGGAATTGCTGGTCATCAGCCAGGACACGTCGGCCTATGGCGTCGACACGCGTCATGAGCCGCGCATGTGGAAGGGGCATGAAGTCCGCGCCCATATGACCGAAATGGCGCGCGAACTGGGCCAGCTGCGCACCGCGGACGGCGTCGCCCCCTGGGTGCGCCTCCACTATGTCTATCCCTATCCCCATGTCGACCATGTCATCCCGCTGATGGCCGAGGGGCTGCTGACGCCCTATCTCGACATTCCCTTCCAGCATGCTTCGCCGAGCGTGCTCAAGGCGATGAAGCGCCCGGCCAATGAAGCCAAGGTGCTGGATCGCATCCGCAAGTGGCGTGACATCTGCCCCGACATCGCGATCCGTTCCAGCTTCGTCGTCGGCTTCCCCGGCGAGACCGAGGCGGACTTCCAGTATCTGCTCGACTGGCTGGACGAGGCGCAGCTCGACCGCGTCGGCGCCTTCCGCTTCGAGCCGGTTGAGGGCGCAGCCGCCAATGACCTGCCCGGCGCGGTGCCCGAAGAGGTCAAGGAAGAACGCTATCAGCGGATCATGGAAAAGACCGCCGCGATCAGCGCCGCCAAACTGCTGGCCAAGGTCGGCCGGGTCATGCCGGTGATCCTGGACGAGGTCGGCGAGCCTGACGAGGAAGATGGCAGCATCGGCGCGACCGCGCGATCCCAAGCCGACGC
This sequence comes from Sphingobium sp. IP1, assembly GCF_002708645.1. Lineage (NCBI taxonomy): Bacteria > Pseudomonadati > Pseudomonadota > Alphaproteobacteria > Sphingomonadales > Sphingobiaceae > Sphingobium > Sphingobium sp. IP1. The sequence continues at coordinate 20,060 of NZ_NOIW01000015.1, read as the reverse complement.
GCCGGAAATCGACGGCAATGTCTTCCTGCGCGACGTCGGCGAAGGCCGCAAGGCCGGTGACATGTTCGACGTGCTGATCGAGGATGCCGACGATCACGACCTGTATGGCGTGCCGGCCTGAACAGGATCGTCATTGCGAGCGCAGCGTCGCAATCCATGGATTGCCGCGGCGCTTCGCGCCTCGCAATGACGGCTATTCTCAGGGTCTGACGAACGCGTCCTGATATTCGGTCTTGATCGCCTTGTAGATCGCCGCGTCGACCGGCAGCTTGATGTCATAGCTGCCCTCGGCATAGGGGCCGGCGCCATAGGGGCCGATCGTCACCTGGATGCCGTCGATCAATTTGCCGTCGCGCGATGTCGGCGCCAACACCTGCTTCATCGGATCGATGCATTTGGTGAAGTCGTCATCGCCGGGCACCACCGGCGCGCCGCGCTTTTCCGCCCGCGCCCGATCCAGCGCCTTGCAGAAACTATCATGGATCGCCGCTGTAAAGGTCGCTTCGGACGTCAGCAGTGCGCCGAAATCGGTCTCGCGCCGCCGCTCCCTGTCCCACAGCAACGCTTCATAGCCGGTCATGCCATGGGCGCCGCCGGTATACATGTAATTGGAAGATTCGAGCGCCAGGAAACGCGGCGTATCGGCCATCACGCTCCAGCGCGTCTCGCGGCTATGGGCGTGGAAGGGAAAGCCGGCCTTCTTCGCCGAATCGCGGTCCTGCGTCGCCATCTTGAGCGCATCGGCCTTGTTCTCGGCCATGGCGCGGGCAAAGCGATCGACCAGCGTCGGGATCGCCGCCGCCTGCGCCGGGTAGGCATAGAGAAATTCCAGCAGTTCGGTCTTGTCCGCCTGCTCAAATGGTTTGGCGGGTGGGGCAGCGGGTCGCGTGGTGCCGGCCATGCGGTCGGCAAAGGCGCGCATCGTCGCATTGGCGGGCATGTTGCCGCCGGGCGTGTCATCCTCAGTCGATTTCGAGCAGCCGGACAGCAACAGGGCTGCGAGCAGCAGCCCCGTCGTCCCGTTCCCCCACCCTGCCCGCATCAGTGCGGCTTGGCCGTCAGGCAGCGTTCGCTGATCGCCTTGCGCGCATAGTCGCCGGCGAGCGCGCGATGGATATTGGGCCAGCCTTCGGCCACCAGCGCCTGCTCGACCGCATGGGCGTTGGCGAACTGGCCGCTTTCGGCCAGCGCATAGGCGCGGGAACGCAGGGCCTGCAGGCCGCTATTGTCGGAACGGATCATGGCTACTCTCCTTGCCGTTTATTATGATCTGGAACCTAGGCACTCGGGCCACAATAGGCAAATGCCCTGACAGCCGGCCGGGTTTCCACCGGGACGAAAGAAATGACAAAAAATGGCCCGTTCCCATGTGGAGCGCTTTCTCCTACATCCCTGTGCATGACCGAATTTGCCGACCTGCTCAAAGCCGATAATGGCCAGCCCGCCCGTTCCATCCAGCTGATCGAAGCGGCCGAACTGGACGCCTGGTTCACTGCCCAGCCCGAGCGGGTCCGCGCCCTGATCAGCGCCCAAAAATTCCACGCCAAGCCGAACGAATATGCGATCGTCCCCGGCGAGGGGCAGAGCGACTGGTCGGTCGTGGCCGGGGTGGCGAAGCGCGACGCGCTCAGCAGTTGGTGCCTGGCCAGATTGGCCGAGAGCCTGCCCGAGGGCAGCTATCGCCTGGCCGAGGGTAGCACCGGTGCGGCGGCGCTGGGCTGGCTGACGGCGCAATATCGATTCGAACGCTATCGCAAGGATGAAGGCGCGGCCGGCCCACGCGTGCTGCTGACCGGCGACGTCGCCCGGATCGAGGCGATCGTGCAGCAGGCCGAAGCGGTGGCGCTGGTCCGCGACCTGGTGAACACGCCGGCCGCCGACATGGGGCCGCAGGATCTGGAAGATGCCTTGCGCCAGCTGGCGCAGGCCCATGGCGGCGAGATGCAGGTGACACGCGGCGACGCGCTGGAGCAGGGTTTCCCGATGATCCATGCCGTCGGCAAGGCGGCGGACAAGAGCTTTGCCCCGCGCCTCATCGAAATGAGCTGGGGCGATCCCAGTGCGCCGCGCATCGCCGTGGTCGGCAAGGGCATCTGCTTCGACAGCGGGGGCCTCGACATCAAGCCGTCGTCGGGCATGCGCCTGATGAAGAAGGATATGGGCGGCGCGGCCCATGCGATCGCGCTGGCCCGGCTGATCATCGGCGCGCGCCTGCCGGTACGGCTGCACCTGCTGGTGCCGACCGCCGAAAATGCCATCAGCGGCAATGCCTTCCGTCCCGGTGACATATTGCGCAGCCGGCAGGGGCTGACCGTGGAGATCGGCAATACCGATGCCGAAGGGCGGCTGGTGCTGGGCGATGCGCTAACCCGCGCGGGTGAGGAAAAGCCCGAGCTGATCGTCGATTTCGCGACCCTGACCGGCGCGGCGCGCGTCGCCGTCGGCCCGGACCTGCCGGCGCTGTTCACCAATGACGAGGCGCTGGCGAGCGACATCGCGGCGGCCGGCACGGCGGTCGACGACCCGACCTGGCGCCTACCGCTGTGGGACGGCTATTATGACATGCTGAAGTCCGACATTGCCGACATGAACAATGCCGGCGAAGGCGGTTTTGCCGGCGCGGTGACCGCCGCCCTGTTCCTGCAGCGCTTCGTGCCGGAAGGCACGGCCTGGATCCATCTCGATACCTTCGCCTGGCGACCGGCGGCGCGTCCGGGCCGGCCCAAGGGCGGCGAGGCGCTGGGCCTGCGCGCGGTGTTCCGCCTGCTCCAGCAACGCTATGATGGCGCGCGATAGCCAAACTGCAATATCCTGCGATCCGTTACGCAACCGGATTGGCTATCATGCGTTAGGGGGGAATGAACGCGCTCGCTTCCCCGCAACAGGCCGCCCAGATCGACCGTCCCGGCATACAGCCGCTCAGCCAGTGGATGCGGACCCTGGTGGATTATGTGCGGTCGGGAAAACCCGACCTCACCAACCGCCAGATGGCCCTGATGCTGACCGTCTATATCGGCGACGGCCCGCATACCGTGCGCGGCCTGGCCGAGCAGTTGCACGTATCCAAGCCGGTCATCACCCGCGCGCTGAACAAGCTTTCGGCGCTCGGCTATCTCCGACGAGAGCGGGATGCGGCCGATCGGCGCAATATTTTCATCACCCGCACGTCGAAGGGCGCGGAATTCCTTGACGCCTTTCACCATTTCATCGCAGGAACCGCGCGCGATGACAGGCCAGATCAACACCACGCGGAACGCACCGCCTGAAAGAACCCGGTTCAAGCTGGACGGCAGATCCGTAGCGCTCGACCACCGCGTCCATGCGGCGCGTGGCGACCTTGCGGACATCTCGCTCGCCGGCGTGCTCTTTTCCGCCCATTATGCGCGCGCGGTCGAACTGACCTGCGTGGCGCCCGGCGCGCCGATCCTGTCCCAGCCCTCGCACAATGCCGAGGCGGTCAGCGAATTGCTGCGCGGCGAAAGCTTCCATGCGCTCGACGTCACGACCGACTGGGCCTGGGGCTTTTGCGGGCATGACGGCTATGTCGGCTATATCCGCCGCGACGCATTGGACGTGAAGGAAGCGGTCAGCCACCGCATCGTCAACCAGAGCGCGCCGCTGTTCAGCCGCGCCGACATCAAGGCACCGATCGCCGATCACTGGCCGCTGGGCGCCCGCTTCGGCGGCGAGGCCGAGGACAGCTTCCTCGCGACCGGCGACGGCTTCATCCATGGCCGCCATGCCGCCCCGATCGACTCGCCGGAAAGCGACTGGGTCGCGGTGGCGCAGCGCTATCTGGGCCAGCCCTATGTCTGGGGCGGCCGTGGCCATCGCGGCATCGACTGTTCGGGCCTGGTGCAGGTTGCGCTGGGCGAATGTGGCATCGCCGTGCCGCGCGACACCGACCTGCAGTGCGAGGGCATTGGCGCGCCGATCGAGGCGAGCGCGCCGTTGCAGCGCGGCGACCTGGTCTTCTTCCCCGGCCATGTCGGGATCATGACCGACGCCACCCATATGCTGCACGCCAACGCCCATTGGATGGCCGTGGTGGTCGAGCCGCTGGCCGATGTCGTCGCCCGGCTGGCGCCCGACCATGAACAGCCGATCATCGCGCGGCGGAGGATTGCCCCATGACGACGAAGATCTTCATCGACGGCGGCCATGGCACCACCGGCATCGAGATTGCCGATCGCCTGGCCGACCGGCCCGAACTGTCGCTGATCACGGTCGACGAGAAGGATCGCCGCAACATGGCGGCCCGGCGCGACGCGCTGAACGCGGCCGATATCGTGATCCTGTGCCTGCCCGACGATGCCGCGCGCGAATCCGTGTCGATGATCGACAATGACCGCACCCGCGTGATCGACGCATCGACCGCGCACCGCGTCGCCGACGGCTGGACCTATGGCTTCCCCGAACTGGAGCCGGGCCATCGCGAGCGACTGGCCAACAGCCGCTTCGTCGCCAATCCCGGCTGCTGGCCGACCGGCTTTCTGGGTCTGGTCCGTCCGCTGGTGCTGGCCGGCCTGCTGCCGGCCGACTGGCCGGTGACGGTGTCGGGCGCATCGGGCTATTCGGGTGGCGGCAAGGCGATGATCGCGGAATATGAGGGCGCCGATGGCGCGCCGACCGCCTTCCGCGCCTATGGCCTGAGCCTGGCGCACAAGCATGTGCCGGAAATGACCCGCTATTCTGGCCTGGCCCATCCGCCGCTGTTCGCGCCGGCCGTCGCCAATGCCTATCGCGGCATGCTGGTGGAAGTGCCGTTGCAACTGCGCGCCATGCCCGGCACGCCATCCCCGGCGGACATCCATGAAGCGCTGGCCGCCGCCTATGCAGGGTCGCCGATCGTCAGCGTGACGCCGCTGGCCGACAGCGAAGCCATGGCACAGATTGAGGTCGAGCATGTCGGCGCGACCGACCGCCTGTCGCTGTCGGTGTTCGGCAATGCGCAGAGCGGCCAGGCCCGCCTGGTCGCCACGCTCGACAATCTGGGCAAGGGGGCTGCGGGTGCCGCCGTGCAGAATCTCAATATCCTGGCCGGCCTGCCGGAAACCGCGGGGCTGCGGCTCTAAAGCGCCGTCAGCCAGACAGCAAAAAGGGCCGGAGCGTTCCATGACGCTCCGGCCCTTTTTGCATTCAGACGATCAGTGGATCGTACCGAGCGGCTGGTGGTGGGCGAGCAGCACGATCAGCCGCTCGATCTGGCGCCAGTGGCAGAAATGGATGTGGTTGCCGAGGTCGCGGCTGCGATCGGCCCGCGCCGCCGCCTCATAGCCGGCATTGGCGCCGAAGGTCGCGATCAGTTCCGTCGCATCCTCATAGCTCTTTCGATCCGAAAGATATGGCATGTGCATGCGACCCCCGATTTTTGCGCGCCCTTTCCCCTCCCCTATCAACCCCCATGCCAGTTTGGCGCTTTGGCGCAGCAGGCCGATGACGAGGGTGAACAGCCGGTTAGCCAAGTCCCGCAGCGGGACAGGCGCGCCATTTCGGGACGCGAGCCGTTCCGATCCGGGACAGGGGAGACGCGGGCGACAAGCGACTGGCCATGGGCGGCGGGCCATGGCAAGGATGGGCCATGAACAAGGCGAAGAATCCGACCGGCGCGGGCGCCATCATCGCATTGCTGATCATGGCCGGGGCGATCGGCGGCGGCCTGCTGGGCCAGCCCAGCATCGGCCTGCTGGTCGGCACCGGGGCCGGCATCCTGATCGCCCTGCTGCTGTGGCTGCGCGAACGAAAGGCTTAACTAACCACCCGGGCAACGGAGCGCCTTGCCGGGCGCCGCATCGCCGCATAGATGTGGCGACATGAAGAAGCATTTCATCGCCATCCCCCTCGTCGCACTGGTCATTGCCGGCGGCGCCTTCCTCTACTTCGCGCAGGGCGACACGGCCCAGTTGCCGGCCGGCGCCGATGTCGGCCGGGAACCGCGCTTCACCACGCCGCGCAACGAGTTTTTCCCGACCGTCAACATCGCCGAGGTCAAGCCGTGGAAGGCTGGCGAGAAGCCGGTCGCGGCCAAGGGGCTGGTGGTCGAGCGCTTCGCCGAGGGGCTGAGCCATCCGCGATCGCTGCTGCGCCTGCCCAATGGCGATATCCTGACGGCCGAGACCAACAGCCAGCCCCGCCCGCAGACCGGCATCGTCAGCCGGGTGATGAATTTCCTGATGAACAAGGCCGGCGCCGGCGTCCCCTCGCCCGACCGCATCAGCCTGCTGCGCGACACCGACGGCGACGGCAAGGCGGACACCAAGACGGTGTTCCTGAGCGGCCTCTATTCGCCCTATGGCATGGCGCTGATCGGCGACACCCTCTATGTCGCCAACACCAATGCGCTGATGGCCTTCCCCTATAAGGAAGGCGAGACCAAGATCAGCGACAAGGGTCGCAAGATCCTGAACCTGCCGGCCCAGGCGCCGAACATGCACTGGACCCGCAGCCTGACCGTCGGCCCCAACGGGCTGCTCTATGTCGGCGTCGGATCGAACAGCAATATCGGCGAAAATGGCCTGGAAAGCGAAGCGAACCGCGCCGCCGTGCTGGAGGTCAATCCCAAGACCGGCGACTATCGCATCTATGCGTCCGGCCTGCGCAATCCGGTCGGCCTGGCATTCGAACCCAGGAGCGGCGTGCTGTGGGGCGTGGTCAATGAGCGCGACATGCTGGGCGGCGACCTGGTCCCCGACTATCTGACCCGCGTCGAGTTCGGTGCCTTCTATGGCTGGCCGTGGAATTACTGGGGTGGCTATGAGGATCGCCGGGTCCAGCCGCAGCGGCCGGAAATCCGCGAATATACCAAGCGCCCCGACTATGCGCTGGGCAATCATGTCGCGCCGCTGGGCCTGAGCTTCTCCAAGGATGCGCAGCTTGGCGCTGCCTATGGCAATGGCGCCTTTGTCGGCCTGCATGGCAGCTGGAACCGCAAGCCGGCCGCCGGCTACAAGGTCGTGTTCATTCCGTTCGAGGATAATGGCGAAGTCGGCAAGGCCAAGCCGACCGACGTGCTGACCGGATTCCTGGACGCGCAGGGTGCGGCGCGTGGCCGCCCGGTCGACGTGACTGTCGACGCCAAGGGCGCGCTGCTGGTGGCCGACGATGTCGGCGGTGTCGTCTGGCGGGTGACCCGCGCACAATAATCTGGGGCGCCCGGCCGATGCGTCGAAAAAACTTGTTCGCAAGACCAGACGCTTAATTTCGGCCGGGCAAAAGCCGGGATATATTGCCCCGTTCGCGCGCTGATACGCGATGCGACAGGCGTCCAAGATGAAACCGATCGAACCGGCGGAGCTATATCAGCTGCGGGCGGACAGCGCGCGGCGATCCCTTCATCACTTGCGCATGGAAGCGCTGGGCCAGCCGGACCGACGACAAGGCTATGATCTGGAGCATGACCGCCGGCTGGCGGAAATGTATTTCAATACCTTCGCCGCGCTCGCCCACCGACAGCGTCACAGCGACACGCTGAGCCTCGCCCGCGTCATCAAGACGATGGCCGATGCCGCACCGCTATGCGAAACCGCCGTCGATCCGCCGCGTTGCCGCAAGGAACTGGACCGACTGGTCGACGAATTTCTGAGCCTTGCCGAAAAGGACGGCGACTGAGGATCAGACCAAGAGGGGATCAGACCGAGAGGCCGTGACGGCCGGCGAGTTCGACCACATATTGCCAGGCGACGCGGCCCGAGCGGCTGCCCCGCTGGGTTGCCCACTGGATCGCGTCGAGCGGCTCGACGCTGAGGCCCAGCGCCTGGGCATAGCCCTTGACAATGGCGACATAGGCGTCCTGGTCGAGCGCATGGAAGCCGAGGCTGAGGCCGAACCGGTCCGACAGCGCCATCTTGTCATCGACCACGTCGCGCGGATTGATCGGATCATCCTGTTCCGACAGGTTGCGCGGCACGATATGGCGGCGGTTGGAGGTCACATAGAGGCGGACATTGGCCGGACGCGCGGCGGTGCCGCCCTGGAGCAGCGAGCGCAGCGCACGGGCATCGCCCACGCCTTCGTCAAAGCCCAGATCGTCGAGAAACAGGATGAAGGGCCGGGTCGTGCTGCGCAGCAGGGTGAAGAGCGCCGGCAGGCTGGCCAGTTCATCGATCGCGCATTGCAGCAGGGCGATGTCCTGCCCTTCCGCCTGCAGCTTGCCGACCACCGAAGCCACGGTCGCCGACTTGCCGGTGCCGCGCGCCCCCCACAGCAGCACATCGTGCGCGGCATGGCCGGCGGCATGGCGACGGCTATTGTCCAGCAGCGCGCTCTTTTGCGCATCGATGCCGGTCAGCAGGTCGTAATCCACCGGGTCGAACGCATCCACCGCGCGGATCGCCACCCCGTCCCACACATAGGCAGGAGCAGCCGCAAGGTCGGCAGAGGAAGCCGGGGGCGGCGCGAGCCGTTCCAGCGCTTCGGCGATACGGGTCAGCAAGGCGTCGTTCATGGCGCGGGATTAGCCGGGCCGCGCCGTGGCGGCAAGCTTTGCCAACAATGTCATGTCACTGTCGCAATGGCCTTTTACTGCAGCGTTCCGGGGTCTATATCGCGGGGGTCGTGACTATCCCAAATCCAGCCTTTTCCACCAGGGTCTGCCGCTATGGCGCGGAAGCGCTTCGCGAGGCAGCCTTGCTGATCCGCGCCGGCGAGCCCGTCGCCGTTCCCACCGAAACCGTCTATGGCCTGGCGGCCGATGCCACCGATTCCCAGGCGGTCGCGGGCATCTACAGCGCCAAGGGGCGGCCCAGCTTCAACCCGCTGATCGTCCATGTCGCCGACATGGAGATGGCACGGCGGCTGGCCGATTTCTCGCCCCAGGCCGAGCAGCTTGCCGCCCGCTTCTGGCCGGGCGCGCTGACCATGGTGCTGCCGGTGCGGGCCGATAGCGGCCTGTCACCGCTGGTGATGGCCGGCCTGCCGACCGTGGCGCTGCGCCTGCCGGCCCATCCGGCGATGCGCGCGCTGATCCGCGAGAGCGGTAGGCCGCTGGCGGCGCCGTCGGCCAATCGCAGCGGATCGATCAGCCCCAGCCGGGCCGAGCATGTGCTGGCCAGCCTCAACGGCAAGATCCGCATGATCCTGGACGAAGGCCCGACCAGCGAAGGGCTGGAATCGACCATCGCCGCCCCCGAAGCGGACCGCATCCGCCTGCTGCGCCCCGGCCCGGTGACGGCCGCGATGCTGGAGGAGGCAAGCGGCCTGCCGGTGATCACGGGGAAGGACAATGCGAAGATCGAAGCGCCCGGCCAGCTCGAAAGCCATTATGCGCCGTCGAAGCCGGTGCGGCTCAACGCGCTGCGGGCGGAGAAGGATGAATATCTGATCGGCTTCGGGCTGATGCCCTGCCATCTGAACCTGAGCGTCGACGCAGACCTGCGCGAGGCGGCGGCCCATCTGTTCGCGGCACTGCACGTCGCCGACGCCAGCACCCAGGAGCGGATCGCGGTCGCGCCCATCCCCGACGAGGAGATCGGCACCGCCATCAACGACCGGTTACGCCGCGCCGCGGCCTGACCGCTCGATCTGACGGATTTCGGGGCTCAGCCGCAATTGTCGTAGCCGGCCTTGCGGCATTCGCGGCGGCGCTGTTCGTCGGCCTTCTTGCGCGCCTTGCCTTCCTCGGCCTCCTGCTTGCGCATCTTGCGGCCATAATTGCGGTCGGCCTCGTCCTGGCTGGTCGTCGCCCAGTCCGCCGCCTGCGCACCTGCGCGCACCGGCAGGGTCACGATATCCACCGCGGTCCTGGCAATGCAGCCCGGCAGCATCAGCAGCATCGCCGGCGCCAGCAGCATGATCGTCCTGGTCATTCTCAAAGTCCCCCGACTCGTCCGTTGCGCTGCATCTGCCATGGTCGACATTAACCATAGGCTAAGAACGCGGCGAAACGGGACGAGCCGTCGGGAAATCGGCCAGGCCGAGGATTATTCCTCGATGCGCGCGGCAAAGCCCTTGCGCAGCTTGGCCAGCTTGGGCGGGATCACGGCCATGCAATAGGGATTCTGGTCGCCGACCCGCTCCCAATATTTCTGGTGATAATCCTCGGCCGGATACCAGGGGGCATCCGCCTCGATCGCGGTCACCACCGGATCGACCTGATCCACCTGTGCCCGCGCGATGCCGGCCAGTGCCTCGGCCTGCTGCTCGGCCGAATGGGGGAAGATCGCCGAACGATACTGCGTCCCGATGTCGTTACCCTGGCGGTTCAGCGTGGTCGGATTGTGGGTGGCGAAGAAGATGTCGAGCAGGTCGGCATAGCTGATGACGGCCGGGTCGAAGGCAATGCGGATCGCTTCGGCATGGCCGGTATTGCCGGTGCAGACCTCCTCATAGGTCGGATCGACCTTGGTCCCGCCGATATAGCCGCTCTGGACCGATTCCACGCCCTTGAGCGTCTGGTAGACTGCTTCCGTACACCAGAAGCAGCCACCAGCCAGCGTTGCGATTTCCTGCGCCATATATCGATAATCCTTATCCAGCTTTGGCGCGCTAGATAGGAGCAATCAGGCCGCGGTTCCAGTCTGCGCCGCATTCTGCGCCATCGCCTGTTCGGCCTTGGCGCGTTCTTCGGCGACCAGTTCCTTGCGCGACAGCTTGCCGACCAGCGTCTTGGGCAGGCTGGCCCGCACTTCGACTACGCAGACCCGCTCATGCTTGCCCAGTTGCGGGTTGAGCCAGTCCTTGAGCCCCGGCCCGTCGATGGTCGCGCCTTCGTTCAGGGTCACGAACGCCTTGGGCTGCTCGCCGCGATAGCGATCGGGCACGCCGATCACCAGCGCCTCCTTCACCGATTCATGATGATAGAGGACCGATTCCACCTGACTCGGGAAGACCTTGAAGCCGCCGACGGCGATCATGTCCTTGAGGCGATCGACGATCCGCACATAGCCGTCGTCATCCACCTCGCCGACATCGCCGGTGCGCAGGAACTCGCCCACGAACACCTGCGCGTCCGCGTCCGGCCGGTTCCAATAGCCCTTCATGATCTGCGGGCCGGCAAACATCAGTTCGCCCGGCTCGCCTTCTGGCGGGGGCTGGGTCGGATCCTCGCGGCTGACGATCTTGACGCGGGTGCCGGGCACGGGTTGGCCGACGGTGCCGGTCTTGTTCAGCCCCTCATAGGGATTGGCACAGACGATCGGGCTGGTTTCGGTGAGGCCATAGCCCTCGATCAGGCGCGCGCCGGTCACCGCCTCGAACTTCTGCTTCACCTCCATCGGCAGCGGCGCGCCGCCCGAAATGCAGGTGCGCAGCGACGAGAAATCGATGTTCGGCAGGGCCGGATGATCGAGCAGCGCCTGATACATGGTCGGCACGCCGGGGAGCGACGTCGCCTTGGTCCGCTGCACCGCGGAAAGTACCTGCACCGCCTCGAACCGGGGCAGCATCACCATCTCGCCACCATTCATGACGGTCCGGTTCAGCGTGCAGGTATTGGCGAAGACATGGAAAAAGGGCAGCACCGCGATGATGCGGTCGTCGCCCTCGCCCGCATGCGGGTCGATCCCCTGCGCCTGGCGCGCATTGGCGGTCAGATTCTGGTGGGTCAGCATCGCGCCCTTGGGCGTGCCGGTGGTGCCGCCGGTATATTGCAGCAGCGCGACGTCGTTGACCGGATCGATGTCGGCCACGATGCATTCGCCCGCATTGGCGATCAGCCGGTCATAACGGATGACGCGCGGATCATGCGGCAGCGGAGTTGTCTCGCCGCGCTTGAACAGGCGGAAGAGGATGCTTTTGGCGGTCGGCAGCACTTCGGCGATCGAACCGACCACCAGCTTTTCCAGGCTGCTATTGTCCAGCACCTTGAGCGCGGTCGGCAGCAGTGCCTTGGCCGACAGGGTGAACAGGATCTTGGTGCCGCTATCCTCGACCTGATGCTCCAGCTCGGCGGCGGTGTAGAGGGGGGAGAAGTTGACGACGATCGCGCCGGCCAGCAGCGCGCCATAATAGGCCGCGACATAATGGGGGGTGTTGGGCAGGTAGAGACCGACCCGGTCCCCCTTCTTCACGCCCATGGCCTGCAATCCGCAAGCGATGCGCCTGATGTCGTCCATCATCGCGCCATAGCTGAACTTGCGCCCCATGAAGTCGATCATGTGGGCCTGCGGGTGGGCGGTGGCGCTCTGCGTTACCATGTCCCCCATCGACATCGGCGGGAACGTCTGCTCCCACGGCGTAGGGTGCTGATAATGCTCGCGCCAGATCTTTTCTCTGCTCTCCATTTACAGAAGTGTAAGTGGCCCGAGCGCTTTACGCAAGCGTCAACCTGTGTCTGGATTGTAGCAAAAAGGCCGCGCCGGAAAGCCGGCGCGGCCCTTGAAAATGCTGCATCGCAGCGGGTCAGAAAGAGCGTCGGATGACGCTACGTTTTCAGACCTCGCCCTTGTTGCTGCTGAACGGGTCGAGGATCGTCGCGGCGCCCGAAATCAGCTCGGACTCGCTCTTGAGCGCCTGCTCGATGCGGCGCGCATTATCCTCGCGCTCGCGGCGCAGTTCCTCGATCAGCGCCTCGCGATCGCCATCCAGACGCGAATCGGTCGGCATCTCGATGCCAGCCTTCTTCGCCGCCTTGCTGACCAGCGCATCCAGTTCGCGCTGCGAGCACAGGCCCAGCGTCACCGGATCCTTGGGCGTGATGTTGCTGATGTTCCAGTGGCTGCGATCGCGGATCGCAGCGATGGTGGTGCGGGTGGTGCCGATCAGCTTGCCGATCGCGCCGTCCGAAATCTCCGGATGGTTGCGCAGGATCCAGGCGATGCCATCGGGCTTGTCCTGGCGCTTGCTGACCGGGGTGTAGCGCGGCCCCTTGGTGCGGCGGACCGGCTCGGGGCCCTTGAGCATCTTGAGCTTATAGTCGGGGTTGCTCTCGCCCTTGTGGATTTCGTCCATGGTGATTTCATGGGCGCGCACGGGATCGCGGCCGGTATATTTGATGCCGGCGGTGTCATCGGCGATGGCCTGGACTTCCAGGATGTGGAGCCCGCAGAATTCCGCGATCTGGTCGAAGCTCAGAGCGCTATTGTCGACCAGCCAGCTGGCGGTCGCATGGGGCATGAGGGGCTGGGACACGGGGTCTTCTCCGGCTCTAAAAACGATAAGGGCCGCCCAAGCAGGGCGGCCACGACATGTCAGGGATAGAGCATCGCGGGGCTTGCGGCAAGGAAAAGCGTCAGGCGGCGCTGTCCATCACCACCGGATCGATCGGATGCAATCCGGCCAGGAATTCCTGCGCGCTGCGTTCCCAACTGAAGCTGCGGCCATAGGCGGCACAGGCCGCCCGATCGCACAGCAGCGCGGCGGCGATGGCATCTTCCAGCCGCTCCGACAGGGCACCGGTTTCCGGCGTGACGATATCGATCGGCCCGGTCACCGGATAGGCCGCGACCGGCGTGCCAGCGGCCAGCGCCTCGATCATCACCAGCCCGAACGTGTCGGTGCGGCTGGGGAAGACGAACACGTCCGCGCCGGCATAGATCGCCGCCAGATCGGCACCGAACTGCGCGCCCAGGAAACGGGCATCGGGATAGGCGCGTTCCAGCGCACCGCGGGCCGGGCCGTCGCCGACGATCAGCTTGGTTCCGGGATGCTCGCTCGCCAGGAAGGCTTCCAGATTCTTCTCGACCGCGACCCGCCCGACATAGAGCTGGATCGGGCGCGGCAGGTCCGCCAGCAGGGCCGAGGGGGTGACACCCCCGGCAAAGGTGTTGAGGTCCACGCCCCTGCCCCATTTGCGGACATTGGCGACGCCATGGGCACGCAATTGCTGCCGCACCGACCGGGTCGACACCAGCACAGCCTGTGCCGGGCCGTGGAACCAGCGAATATAGCGCCAGAACCAGGCCGCCGGCAGGCCGGTGCGCTGCGACACATAATCGGGAAAGTGGGTGTGATAGGCGGTGGTGAAGGGCACATTGCCGCGCAGGCACCAGCGGCGGGCGGCAAAGCAGAGCGGCCCTTCGGTCGCCAGATGGACAGCATCGGGCCGGAAGGCGGCGATCGCCTGCCCCACCACGCCCGAACGCACCAGCGCCAGCCGGATTTCCGGATAGGTCGGACAGGGAATGGAGCCATAGAGATCGGGCGAGATCACCTTCACGTCATGGCCCATATGCTCCAGTTCGGCCTGGATCGTCTGCAGCGTGCGCACCACGCCATTGACCTGCGGCGTCCAGGCATCAGTGACGATCGCGATCCGCATATCCCGTCTCCGCGTCAGGCCGCCATCAGCGCCGGCGACGCCGCGCCCCGCTTGGCGATCTCGTCGGCCCAGTGCAGCACTTCCATCGCGCCGCTGGCATGCTCCACCAGCGCGGTGCAGCCCTCCACCCAGTCGCCATCATTATAATATTGGATGCCCTCGATCTCGCGCATCTCGGCATTGTGGATATGGCCGCACACCACGCCGTCGACGCCGCGCGCGCCAGCTTCATGCGCCACCACTTCCTCGAAGCGGGAGATGAAGGACACGGCATTCTTGACCTTGTGCTTGGCCATCTTACTCAAGGACCAATAGGGCAGGCCCATGCGCCGGCGCACCGCATTGACCACCACGTTGAGGCGCATCAGCGTCGTGTAGGCCGCGTCCCCCACGAAGGCGAGCCAGCGATGGGCCAGCATGATCGTGTCGAACTCGTCGCCATGCAGCACCAGCAGCTTGCGCCCATCGGCGGTCTCGTGGATCGCCTTGCGCCGGATCTCGACCCCGCCGAAATTCATGCCGGTGAACTGGCGGAACATCTCGTCATGATTGCCGGGAATATAGACGACACGGGTGCCGCGCTTGGCCCGCTTCATGATCCGCCACAGCACGTCATTATGCGCGGCCGGCCAGTAGAAGCGCTTCTTGAGCCGCCAGCCATCGATGATGTCGCCGACCAGATAGATGGTGTCGCTGTCGACGCTGTCCAGGAAATCGATCAGCATCGTCGCGTTGCAGCCGCGCGTGCCCAGATGGATGTCGGAAATCCAGATGGTGCGATAGCGGCGACGCGCGCCTTCCCGCTCGGGGATGTGGAAACGGTCGTCAGCCCCCTCTTCCAGTTCGCTCAGGAAGGGCAAGCGCGTGATGGCGTCCATGTCTACGTCCTCAAGGGCTGTTGTCCTTGAGGCCGAATCCCTAGCGCCGCTCTGTTACAACTCCGCACCGAATATGACGGAAATGCTACGGTTTGGCGGGTTTCTCCGCCGCCCCTCACACCGTCAGCACGATCTTCCCGAAATGTTCGCCGGCATCCATGCGGGCATGGGCCTTGGCCGCGTCGGCGAGGGCAAAGCGCTGGTCCATCGCCGGGCGCAGCCTGCCCTGTTCGACGAAGGGCCAGACGGTGCGCATGATCTCGTCCGCGACCAGGCTCTTGAAGCCCGAGGAGCGCGGCCGCAGGGTCGATCCGGTCAGGGTCAGGCGCCTGGACATCACCGTCGGCAGGAAGATGCTGGTCTTGGCCCCGCCCAGCACCGCGATCGACACATGGCGGCCATCTTCCGCCATGCATTCGATGTTGCGCGGGACATAGTCGCCGCCGACCATGTCGAGCACCGCCTGCACCCCCTGCCCGCCGGTGATGCGCTTCACCTCGGCGACATAGTCCTGGTTCTTGTAATTGATCGCATGGGAAGCGCCCCATTCGAGCGCCTGCGCGCATTTGTCGTCACTGCCGCAGGTGACGATGATCTCTATGTCGAACAGGCGGCAGAGTGAGATCGCCATGGTCCCAATGCCGCTGGTGCCGCCATGGACCAGCACCCGGTCGCCGCCGACCACATAGGCGCGCTCGAACAGGTTGGTCCACACGGTGAACAGGGTTTCGGGCAGCGCCGCTGCCTCTGCCAGGTCATAGTCCGCCGGCACCGGCAGGCACTGGCCGGCCGGGGCAATCGCATATTCGGCATAGCCCCCGCCCGGCAGCAGCGCGCAGACGCGCTGGCCGACCAGCATGTCGGCGGACCGGCCGGCGGCGACGATCGTGCCCGCCACTTCGAGTCCGGGAATGTCGGATGCGCCGGGCGGCGGCGGATATTTGCCCTGCCGCTGCAGCACGTCGGGCCGGTTGACGCCGGCGGCGGCGACGCGGATCAGCACCTCATCCTCGCCGGGCACCGGCACCGGCCGCTGTTCGGGCACCAGGGCGTCGGGACCGCCCGGCACCGGGATGCCGATGGCCGTCATCTGCGAAGGAATCGTGAAACTGTCGAGGATCATATGCGCCCCCCGGGCCAGAGATATTGCGCCGCACCCAAAATCGACGGACGGAGCTTCGCTTCTTATTGACAGACTAGCCTACAGGGTCAACATTACCCTTTATGGACATGGACAATGATCTGCCGAGAAAGGCCGATGATCCGCTGGCCCAACTGCTCCGACAGGATCTGGGTCCCCTGTCCGTTGCGGAACTGGAAGCGCGCATCAGGGCGCTGGAAACCGAAATCACCCGCACTCGAACAAAAATTGAAAGCGCCGTTAACCATAAGGCAACTGCCGAGGCGTTATTCAAGCGATGAACCCGCGCCTCGCCCCTGACGGCCCGACCATGGGCTCCACCGGGCATGGGCAGTCTGGCAATTCCGGCGGTCAGGGCCTGTCCCTTGAACCGTCGTCGAGCAATGCCGACATAAGGTTCAAGTCAGCCCCGGGTCGGGGCCAGGAGTAGAAAAGACATGCCATCTTTCGCAGCCGCCCTTGAAACCACCCTGCACAATGCGCTGACCCATGCGTCCGAGCGCAAGCATGAATATGCGACGCTGGAGCATCTGCTGCTCGCGCTGATCGACGATGAACATGCGTCGAAGGTGATGCAGGCGTGCGGCGTGGAACTGGGCGAACTGGCCGATGCCGTCACCCAGTATCTCGACACCGAACTTGACAGCCTGAAGGTGGAGGGCGCCAGCGACCCCTCGCCCACCAGCGGCTTCCAGCGCGTCGTCCAGCGCGCCATCCTCCATGTCCAGTCGTCCGGCAAGGATGAGGTGACGGGCGCTAATGTCCTCGTCGCGCTCTTCTCCGAACGCGAATCCTATGCCGTCTATTTCCTGCAGCAGCAGGACATGAGCCGCCTCGATGCCGTCAGCTATATCAGCCACGGCGTCGGCAAGGGCACGCCCACGCCCGAGCGTCAGGAGACCAAGGGGGCAGCCGAGGAGGAAAAGAAGGTGCAGGACGGCAAGGGCAAGAAGGACAGTGCCTTGGAGCAGTTCACCGTCAACCTCAACGAGAAGGCGGAACGCGGCAAGGTCGATCCGCTGATCGGCCGGTCGTCGGAAGTCGACCGCACCATCCAGATCCTGTGCCGCCGTTCGAAGAACAACCCGCTCTATGTCGGTGATCCGGGCGTGGGCAAGACCGCGATCGCGGAAGGCCTGGCGCGCAAGATCGTCGAGGGCGAAGTGCCCGACGTGCTCAAGGAAGCGGTCATCTATTCGCTCGACATGGGCGCGCTGCTGGCCGGCACCCGCTATCGCGGCGATTTCGAGGAGCGGCTGAAGGCGGTCGTCACCGAACTGGAGAAGATGCCGCACGCCGTCCTCTTCATCGACGAGATCCACACCGTGATCGGTGCCGGCGCGACCTCAGGTGGCGCGATGGACGCCTCGAACCTGTTGAAGCCGGCCCTGTCGGGCGGGACGATCCGCTGCATCGGGTCGACCACCTACAAGGAATTCCGCAATCATTTCGAGAAGGACCGCGCGCTGCTGCGGCGCTTCCAGAAGATCGACGTGAACGAGCCTTCGGTCGAGGATACGATCAAGATCCTGACCGGCCTGCGCACCGCGTTCGAGGAACATCATCACGTCAAATATACGCCGGACGCGATCAAGGCGGCGGTCGAGCTGTCGGCGCGCTACATCAACGACCGCAAGCTGCCCGACAAGGCGATCGACGTGATAGACGAGGTCGGCGCGATGCAGATGCTGGTGGTGCCCTCCAAGCGCAAGAAGACGATCACCCCCAAGGAGATCGAGGCGGTCATCGCCACCATGGCGCGCATCCCGCCCAAGACCGTGTCGTCGGACGACAAGAGCGTGCTGGAATCGCTGACCACCGATTTGAAGCGCGTCGTCTTCGGCCAGGATCAGGCGATCGAGGTGCTGTCGTCCGCGATCAAGCTGTCGCGTGCCGGCCTGCGCGATCCCGACAAGCCGATCGGCAACTATCTCTTCTCCGGCCCGACCGGCGTCGGCAAGACGGAGGTGGCGCGCCAGCTCGCCACCCTGCTCGGCATCCCGCTGCAGCGGTTCGACATGTCGGAATATATGGAACGCCATTCGGTCAGCCGGCTGATCGGCGCCCCTCCGGGCTATGTCGGCTATGACCAGGGTGGCCTGCTGACCGACGCGGTCGACCAGCAGCCGCACAGCGTGCTGCTGCTCGACGAGATCGAGAAGGCGCATCCCGACCTGTTCAACATCCTGTTGCAGGTGATGGACAATGGCCGCCTGACCGATCACCACGGCAAGACCGTCGATTTCCGCAACACCATCCTCATCATGACCACCAATGCCGGTGCGTCGGACATGGCGAAGGAGTCGATCGGCTTTGGCGAGCTGACCCGCGAGGATGTGCAGGAAGACGCGGTGAAGAAGCTCTTCACCCCCGAATTCCGCAACCGCCTCGATGCGATCGTGCCGTTCGGCTATCTGCCGCCGGAAATCGTCGCCCGCGTCATCGACAAGTTCGTGCTGCAACTGGAACTGCAACTGGCCGACCGCGACGTCCACATCACCCTGGACGAGGATGCCAAGGCCTGGCTCACCAAGAACGGCTATGACAAGCTCTATGGTGCCCGCCCGATGGGCCGCCTGATGCAGGAAAAGATCAAGCAGCCGCTGGCCGAGGAACTGCTGTTCGGCAAGCTGGTCCATGGCGGCGAGGTCCATGTCCATATGAAGGACGAGGCGCTCGCCTTCCAGATCACCCCCGCCGCGCCCAAGAAGGGCGGCAAGAAGGGCGGCAAGGCCAAGGCGCCGGAAGGCACGAAATAAGCGGCTTCACAGGCCCATGGGAAAGGCGGCTCGACAGGGCCGCCTTTTTTATTCCTCCCCGGCACGGGGAGGGGGACCGTGCGCAGCACGGTGGAGGGGCAGGCGCCACAAAGAGCCGCATCCCCGCGCCGCTCCCCTTTTTTTCCGTCATTGCCGCACAGACGGTTAGCCGTCCCCCACTGCCTCCGTGCCTCCGCGGCTCCGCGTGATTCATTTTCGCGCGGAGCCGCGGAGGCACGGAGAAGAAAAGGAAAGGCGAATTTAGGGTGGAAACAAGGCATAGCCCCTCCCTTCCAGGGAGGGGTTGGGGTGGGTTGCGAGCGCAGCGAGCTTCTACCCTATCGACCGTAGACCGCCGCTACGCGGCGCACCCACCCCCGGCCCCTCCCTGGAAGGGAGGGGAGTAGGAAACGTCCGCTTCTGGTCGCTTCCAGACCATCCTCCCCTGCAAGGGGAGGTGGATGGCCGAAGGCCAGACGGAGGGGTGTCCCCTCTCGATAGCGTAACACCCCTCCACCACTTCGTGGTTCCCTTCGGCAGAGTCACGTGCCTCTGCCGAACCTTGCAGGGGAGGATTTTACCGCCGCTTCTGGTGGTCAGCCCCCTCGCCAGACACCCACATGCCCTTGCCTGCGTCAGCGTTGCATGACACCCATGCCATCATGCTGCCCCACACCCAATCCGTCATCCTCCTCCACGGCTTTGGCGGGCATCAGGTCCAGACCGCTTTGCTCGCGCGTCGCTTGCGCGGGGCGGGGTATGTCGTCGCCAATATCGGCTATCCCAGCTGGCGCTGGCCGCTCGCCCGCGTCATCGATCATCTCCACGCCCGCATCATCGCCAGCCCGGCCCATGCCGCCAAGACCGTCCACTGCGTCGGCCATTCGATGGGCGGACTGATGCTGCGCGCCTGGCTCGCGCGCCATCGCCCCGATCATCTCGGCCGTGTCGTCATGCTCGGCACGCCCAATGGCGGCAGCGAGATTGCCGACCTTCTCTACCGCCTGCGCCTCCATCCGCTGATCCTGAACCAGGCCGGCGCGCTGCTGCGCACGCGCCGCGACGCCGCCATGCTGGCGGCGCTGGGC